>NZ_JBHYMF010000151.1:0-16994 GCF_042742855.1 Streptomyces sp. NPDC058877
CGCGCCTACGTCGAACAAGACCTCCACGACATCTACCACGGCGAAGTCCGCTACGCCCGCGACGCCTTCGAAGGCCTGCGCCTGATGGACGCCCTCATCGGCGTCAAGCGTGGTGTTCCGGGAGCAGCACTGCCCGAGCTGAAGCAGCGCCGGGTGGCCAAGACGACGGGCAACACGGTCCTTCAGATCAACGAGCCCGAACCGACCGGCCGTTCGGACGTGGCCAGCGACAACCCGGTACCCACCCCACCGTTTTGGGGCACCCGTGTCGTCAAGGGCATCGGACTCAAGGAATACGCCTCCTGGCTGGACGAAGGCGCCCTGTTCAAGGGCCAGTGGGGACTGAAGCAAAACCGGACCGGCGACGGACCGGGCTACGAAGAACTCGTCGAAACCGAAGGCCGCCCCCGACTGCGCGGCCTGCTCGAACGCCTCCACACCGACAACCTGCTGGAAGCCGCCGTGGTCCACGGCTACTTCCCCTGCGTGTCCAAGGGCAACGACCTGATCATCCTGGACGAAACCGGAAGCGAACGCACCCGCTTCTCCTTCCCCCGCCAACAACGAGGCCGCCGCCTGTGCCTGGCCGACTTCTTCCGCCCCGAAGAATCCGGCGAAACCGACGTCATCGGCCTCCAAATCGTCACCGTCGGCTCCAAAATCGGCCAGGCCACCGCCCGCCTCTTCGCCGCCGACGCCTACCGCGACTACCTCGAACTCCACGGCCTGTCCGTCCAACTCGCCGAAGCCCTCGCCGAGTACTGGCACGCCCGCATCCGCGCCGAACTCGGCTACGCCCACGAAGACCCCGAAAAGGTCGAGGACATGTTCGACCTCAAATACCGCGGCGCCCGCTTCTCCCTCGGCTACGGCGCCTGCCCCAACCTGGAAGACCGCACCAAAATCGCCGACCTCCTCCACCCCGAACGCATCGGCGTCCACCTCTCCGAAGAATTCCAACTCCACCCCGAACAATCCACCGACGCCTTCGTCCTCCACCACCCCGAAGCAAAGTACTTCAACGCACGGTAACGACGCACGGTAACCGGGCGGAGTGAATCCGCGCGTTTCAGGTGATCGCGACGTACACTGGTCGGTCCAGTGCAGGCCGGTCTTCCTCCCCGTACCGGGGAGGGGGGCCGGCCTTCTCGTCCCTCCATGGAGGTGTGTCGGATGACCAGTACGGTCCCCGCGTCCCCGTTCCGCATGAACGGCAGCTCCGCCCTGCAGGCGGTCTTCCTCGACATGGACGGGACCCTCGTCGACACGGAGGGTTTCTGGTGGGACGCGGAGGTGGAGGTCTTCGCCGACCTCGGGCACCGGCTGGACGACGCCTGGCGCGATGTCGTCGTCGGCGGCCCGATGTCCCGGAGCGTCGGCTACCTCATCGAATCCACCGGCGCCGACATCACCCTCGCCGAGCTCAGCGTCCTGCTCAACGAGAAGTTCGAGCAGCGCATCGAGCGGGGCGTCCCGCTCATGCCGGGAGCCGAGCGGCTGCTCGCCGAGTTGGCGCGGCACTCCATCCCCACCGCCTTGGTCTCCGCCTCGCACCGGCGGATCATCGACCGGGTGCTCGCCTCCCTCGGTCACGACCGCTTCACGCTCACCGTCGCCGGCGACGAGGTCGTCCAGACCAAGCCGCACCCCGAGCCGTACCTGACGGCCGCCCAGGGCGTCGGGGTCGACCCCGCGCTCTGTGCCGTGATCGAGGACACCGCGACCGGTGTGGCGGCCGGCGAAGCGGCGGGTTGCAGGGTCGTGGCGGTGCCCTCCGTCGCCCCGATCACGGCCTCCCCGGGCCGGGTCGTGGTGCGCTCCCTGGAAGAGGTCGACGTGCCGTTCCTGCGCACGCTGATCACGGGAATTTGAGCTTTTCCTGAGCCTTCCCCGGGTCCCGCCGCGATGAATCCGCTTTCGCCGGCCGGAAAACGATCAGGCCATTCGCCGAAAAGCTCGCAACGTGACCTTGGTCACTCAGAGTGCTGGTCGGTGGGTGGCCTGACTGCGTTCTGTGTCTGGAAAGTGACTGTTTCGGCGTGCCCATGTGTCCCGATTCGATCGGCTGCGTCCGCATCATCCGGCGCATGACTATCGAGCCCATCGCATTCATGATCACTGTGCGATTACCCCCGGGGCGGCCCGTGGTCCGGCAATAGGGGTGCCGCCCACTAATCTTTCGCGAGTACTTCGCCGCATAACCGCGTGCACCGGCGCATACCCAAGTCGCCGTGATCACAGGACCGATCGCAACACCCGGCCCGATCGCTCCCGCCCCGAACGGGCGGCAGGCGGCGGAGTTCCACCACCGCTGTATCCCAGTGCCGGATGAGGAGATCGTCCCTGATGAACCGCAAGACCCTGGTGCTGCCGGCCGTGGCCGGACTGCTCGCCCCCCTGCTCGCCGCCTGCGGCGGTACGGAGGACAGCAGAGCGATCGTCGTGGGCACCACGGACCAGTTCATCGTCACCGACGACGCCCCCGCCCCGCTCGACCCGGCCTACGCCTACGACACCGGCGCCTGGAACATCCTGCGCCAGACGGTCCAGACCCTCCTGCACGTGCCCCGGGGCGGCGGCGAGCCCGTTCCCGAAGCCGCGCAGAGCTGCGGTTTCACCGACAAGGTCAGCGAGAGCTACCGCTGCAAGCTCCGTCCCGGCCTCACCTTCGCGGACGGCACCCCGATCACCGCGGAGGACGTCAAGTTCTCCATCGAGCGGGTCTTGAAGATCAAGTCGGACAACGGAACCGCCGCCCTCCTCGCGAACATCGACACCGTCGAGTCCCAGGGCGCCGACGAGGTCGTCTTCCACCTCAAGACCCCCGACGCCACCTTCCCGTACAAGCTCTCCACCCCGGTCGCCGGCATCCTCAGCAAGGACAAGTACGCCGCTGACGCGCTCCGCGAGGGCTTCGACGTCGACGGTTCGGGGCCGTACACCGTGAAGGTCGAGCACGACGGAGACAAGGCCACCCGCTTCGTCTTCAGCAAGAACCCGCAGTACAAGGGCGACGTCACCCTGCGCAACGACCGGGTCGAGCTGCGCCCCTACGCCGACGCCGGTGCCATGGGCGCGGCCCTGGAGGGCGACGACATCGACATGATGGCGCGCTCCCTGTCGCAGGAGCAGATCAAGAACCTCACGGAGAAGCCCAAGGAGGGCATCCGCGTCACCGAGGTGCCCGGCCTGGAGATCCGCTACCTCGGCTTCAACACCAAGGCCCCCGCCGTCGAGGAGAAGGCCGTCCGCCAGGCCATGGCCGCCGTCGTCGACCGGGGCGCGCTCGTCAACCTCGTCTACGGACCCACCGCCGAGCCGCTCTACTCGCTGATCCCCTCCAGCATCACGGGCCACGCGACCCCCTTCTTCGACGCCTACGGCGAGCCCGACCCGGCCCGCGCCGCCAAGCTCCTCAAGGACGCGGGCGTCCAGACCCCGGTCAAGGTCACCCTGAACTACACCACCGACCACTACGGCGCCGAGACCGCCCAGGAGTTCGAGGCCCTCAAGAAGCAGCTCATCGCCAGCGAGCTCTTCGACGCCACCGTCCAGGGCGCCGAGTGGTCCGAGTTCCGCACGGCCCAGAAGCGCGGCGACTACGCCGTCTACGGCCTCGGCTGGTTCCCGGACTACCCGGACCCCGACAACTACATCGCGCCGTTCCTCGACAGCGACAACTTCCTCAACACCCCGTACGTGAACAAGACCGTCCGGGAGAAGCTCATCCCGCGTTCGCGCCGCCAGGCCGACCGCAACGCCGCCGGACCCGTCTACGCGCAGATCCAGAAGATCGTCGCCGAAGACGTCCCCGTCCTGCCCCTGTGGCAGGGCAAGCAGTACGTCGCCTCGCGCGACGACCTCAACGGAGTCGAGTACGCCCTCAACACCTCCTCCGACCTTCTGCTGTGGGAACTGGGGCGCGGCACCGCCTGACCCCTTCGTTGTCCCGGCCGTGCGACCCTGCGCGGCCGGCCTGACAAGAGATCAAGAGGCAAGTTCTGTGAAGGCACACAACAAGTGGCTGACGGCCCCGCTCGCCGCGGGCCTGTCCGCCGCCCTCCTCAGTGGCTGCGGCACCGAGCAGGGCGGATCAGGCGGCTCCGGAGGGGGCGTACGCGTCGGCATGTCCGACGAGATCCTCGCCACCGACCCCGCGGCCGGCTACGACCCCGGTTCCTGGCTGTTGTTCAACAACGTCTTCCAGTCCCTCCTCGCCTTCCCGAAGGGGGGCTCCGAGCCCGAGCCCGAGGCCGCCGACGAGTGTGACTTCGAAACCGGGAGCAAGGTCTACACCTGCACCCTGCGCGAGGGCCTCACCTTCTCCAACGGCAACAAGCTCACCTCGGAGGACGTCAAGTTCTCCTTCGAGCGGGCCCTCAAGATCGCCGACCCCTCGGGCCCGGCGCCGCTGCTCTCCACCATCGACACCATCGAGACCCCGGACGAGCGGACCGTCGTCTTCCGTCTGAAGGTCCCGGACGCCACCTTCCCCAGCAAGATCGCCTCCGGTGCCGGCTCCATCGTCGATCACCGCGAGTACCCGGCCGACGCGCTCCGCACCGACGGCAAGGCCGTCGGCTCCGGACCGTACAAGTTGGAATCCCTCAGCGAGACCGAGGCCACCTTCTCCGCCAACGCCGGCTACAAGGGCACCGCCCGGCCCAAGAACAACGGGGTCACCCTCAAGCTCTACCAGGGCGACCGCGCCGCCCTCTCCAAGGCCTTCATCGACGGCGACGTGGACGTGGCCTACCGAGGACTCTCCGCCGGCGACATCGCCGCCCTCGAGAACTCCGCCGACACGTCCGGCAAGGGCATCGAGGTCATACCCGGCAGCAGCGCCGAGGTCCAGCACCTCGTCTTCAACATGAACGACCCGGTCGTCGGCAAGCTCGGCGTCCGCAAGGCCATCGCGTACCTCGTCGACCGCGAGGCCCTCGTCGAGAACGTCTACAAGTCGACGGCCACCCCGCTCTACTCGATCGTCCCCGCCGGCATCGCCGGTCACAACACCGCCTTCTTCGACACCTACGGCGACCCCGACGCGGCCAAGGCGAAGAAGGCCCTCCGGGACGCGGGCATCACCGACAAGGTGAAGCTCACCCTCTGGTCCACGCCCAGCCGCTACGGCCCCGCCACCGACCAGGAGCTGGAGGCCATCGCCGCCCAGCTCAACGCCAGCGGCCTCTTCGAGGCCGACGTGAAGTCCGTCGCCTTCAACCAGTACGAGAAGGACATCGCGGCCGGAAAGTACGGCGTCTACGTCAAGGGCTGGGTCCCCGACTACCCCGACGCGGACAACTTCACCAGCCCGTTCTTCGGCAAGGACAACGTGCTCGGGAACCACTACGAGAACGCCGCCATCACCGGCAACCTCATTCCGAAGACCGCCGGCATCGCCGACCGCGCCGCCACGGCCAAGTCGTACGGCCAGATCCAGGACATCGTCGCCGACGAACTCCCGATCATCCCGCTCTGGCAGGGCAAGCAGTACGCCGTCGCCCGCGACGACGTCACCGGCCTCGAGTGGACCCTCGACGCCTCGACGGTCTTCCGCTTCTGGGAGATCCGGAAGGGCTGACCCCTCCACCGACCGCACGGGGCCCGGCGCGCATGACGTGCGCCGGGCCCCGTGTCCGTTTTCCGCGCGACCGGCTACTGTCCGCCGCCGGGTCGCACCAGACCGCTCTCGTACGCGTACACCGCGGCCTGTACGCGGTCCCGGAGCCCCAGCTTCGTCAGTACGTGCCCCACGTGCGTCTTCACCGTCGTCTCGCTGACGAACAGGTCGGCCGCGATCTCCGCGTTCGACAGGCCGCGCGCCACCAGCTTCAGCACCTCCACCTCACGGTCCGTCAGGGTGCCCAGGGCATCGGGCACCTGCTCCTCGCCGGTCGGCAGGTGCGCCGAGTACTTGTCGAGCAGCCGGCGCGTGATCGACGGCGCGAGCATCGCCTCGCCCGCCGCCACCACCCTGATCGCCTGCACCAGCTCGTTCGCCGGAGCGTCCTTCAGGAGGAAGCCGCTCGCCCCCGCCCGCAGCGCCTCCACCACGTACTCGTCCAGGTCGAAGGTCGTCAGGACCAGCACCTTCGCCGGCCCGTCCCGCCCCGGACCCGTGATCTGCCGGGTCGCCTCCACGCCGTCCATCCGCGGCATCCGGATGTCCATCAGCACCACGTCCGGCTGCAGGGCGCGCACCTGCTCCTGTGCCTGCAGGCCGTCTCCGGCCTCGCCCACCACCGCGATGTCCTGCTCCGCCTCCAGGATCATCCGGAATCCGGTCCGCAGCAGCGGCTGATCGTCGACCAACAGGACGCGGATCGTCACAGGGGGCTCCATTCACGGGGCTGGGCTCGCAGGGGCGCCCCCACTACGGTGCGGGCGGGGCCGGGTCCATTCTGCCCTGTCCGGATTCGCCCGACTCCGGCGGGCGCACGGGAACGATCTTCAGCGGATAGGCCGGGGGAGTCCCGCCGAACTCCGGACAGACGGCCTGATGATCGCACCAGCCGCACAGGCGCGTCGGCCGTGGCCTCCAGTCCCCCGACTCCGTCGCCAGCCGGATCGCATCCCACAGTGCGAGCAGCTTCCGCTCCACCCGGAGCAGGTCCGCCTCCACCGGGTCGTAGGTCAGCACCTCACCGCTCCCCAGGTACACCAGCTGCAGCCGCCGCGGGACGACGCCCTTCAAGCGCCACACCACCAGCGCGTAGAACGTCATCTGGAACAGCGCACCGTCGCGGTACTCGGGCCGGGGTGCCTTCCCCGTCTTGTAGTCCACGATCCGCACCTCACCCGAAGGCGCCACGTCGACCCGGTCGATCACCCCCCGCAGCCGCAACCCCGACTCCAGCTCCGTCTCCACGAACAGCTCGCGCTCGGCCGGCTCCAGACGCGTCGGATCCTCCAGCGTGAACCACCGCTCGACCAGCTGCTCCGCCTCGTCCAGCCAACCCGCGAGACGCGCCCCGTCGGGGTCCTCGGCGAACAGCTCGCCCAGCTCCGGCCGCGAGGCGAGAAGCCGCTCCCACTGCCCCGGCACCATCGCCCTCGCCCGCGGTGCCGTCCGCTCCGCCGCGGGATCGTCGAAGAGCCGCTCGAGCACCGCGTGCACCAGGGTGCCCCGCGTCGCCGCCGCACTCGGCTTCTCCGGCAGTCGGTCGATCACCCGGAACCGGTACAGCAGCGGACACTGCATGAAATCGCTCGCCCGCGAGGGCGACAACGACATGGGCACCCGGGGCTCCACCGGCCCCTGCTCGCTCGTACTCATGACGAAGACCCTACGACCCACCACCGACATGGATCGGAATACCATCGACCTGGGACCCCGTCGCGCTGCATGATCGAACCGTGACGCACCGATGTGGGTCGCGCCGCGCGACGAGAGGAACACGTGAACCAGGACGAGCCCAAGCCGCAGCGGACCGAGGAGCCCGGCGGAGGGATCCTCATGGGCCGCCCCTTCGGCGTGCCCGTCTACGTCGCCCCCAGTTGGTTCCTCGTCGCCGCCCTCATCACCTGGGTCTTCGGCGACCAGATCGAGCGCGTCCTGCCGGAGATCGGCGCCGCCCGCTACCTGGTCTCCCTCTTCTTCGCCGTCGCCTTCTACGCCTCCGTACTCGTCCACGAACTGGCGCACACCGTCGCGGCACTCCGCTTCAAGCTCCCGGTGCGCCGCATCCAGCTCCAGTTCTTCGGCGGCGTCTCCGAGATCGAGAAGGAGACCGAAACCCCCGGCCGGGAGTTCGTCCTCGCCTTCGTCGGTCCCCTCCTCTCCCTCGTCCTCGCCGGCGTCTTCTACCTCTCCCTGTACGCCGTCGAGCCCGGCACCGTCCCGGGGGTCCTCCTCGCCGGTCTGATGATCTCCAACCTGATCGTGGCGATCTTCAACCTGCTCCCCGGCCTCCCGCTCGACGGGGGCCGCATGCTCCGCGCCGTCGTCTGGAAGATCACCGGCAAGCCCATGAGCGGCACCGTCGCCGCCGCCTGGGTCGGTCGCGCCCTCGCCGTCCTCGTCCTCATCGGCCTGCCCGTCCTCACCCGCACCGGCCTCCTGGGCAACTCCACCGACGACATCAGCGGCTTCACCACCGTCACCGACGCCCTGCTCGCCGCGATCCTCGCCGCCATCATCTGGACGGGTGCCGGCAACAGCCTCCGCATGGCCCGCCTCCGCGAGCACCTCCCCGAGCTCCGGGCCCGAGCCCTCACCCGTCGCGCCATCCCCGTCGAACCCGCGACCCCCCTCTCCGAGGCCCTGCGCCGAGCCAACGAGGCGGGTGCCCGCGCCCTCGTCGTCGCCGACGGCGCCGGCGAACCCACCGGCATCGTCCGCGAGGCGGCCATCGCCGCCGTGCCCCAGCACCGTCGCCCCTGGGTGGCCGTCAGCACGCTCTCCCAAGACCTGGCCGACGGCATGCGCGTTCCGGCCGAACTCACCGGCCAGCCCCTCCTCGACCACCTCCGGGCCCACCCCGCCACCGAGTACCTCGTGGTCGAGGAGACCGGCGAGATCTACGGCGTCCTCTCCACGGCGGACGTCGAGCGCGCCTTCGTGAAGGCCATGGCACGCCCCTCCTCCTGAGCCCGGTACTCTTGTTCACATGTCCGAACCGACCGGTGCCGCCCGCCGTCGCGGGCCCTTCAAGGTCGGGGACCAGGTCCAGCTCACCGACCCCAAGGGACGCCACTACACGTTCACGCTCGAGGCCGGGAAGAACTTCCACACCCACAAGGGTTCCTTCCCCCACGACGAGCTGATCGGTGCTCCCGAGGGCAGTGTTGTCCGTACCACGGGAAACGTCGCCTACCTCGCGCTGCGCCCCCTGCTCCCCGACTACGTCCTGTCCATGCCCCGCGGCGCCGCCGTGGTCTACCCGAAGGACGCGGGACAGATCCTCGCCTTCGCCGACATCTTCCCCGGCGCGCGCGTCGTCGAAGCCGGCGTGGGCTCGGGCTCGCTCAGCAGTTTCCTGCTCCGCGCCATCGGCGACAGCGGCATGCTGCACTCCTACGAGCGCCGCGAGGACTTCGCCGAGATCGCGAAGGGCAACGTCGAGCGTTACTTCGGCGGTCCCCACCCCGCGTGGCAGCTGACCGTCGGCGACCTCCAGGACAACCTGTCCGACACCGACGTAGACCGCGTCATCCTCGACATGCTCGCCCCCTGGGAGTGCCTGGAGGCGGTCTCCAAGGCGCTTGTCCCCGGCGGCATCCTCTGCTGCTACGTGGCCACCACCACCCAGCTCGCCCGCACCGTGGAGTCCATCCGCGAGTTCGGCTGCTACGCCGAGCCGCAGCCCTGGGAGTCCATGATCCGCAACTGGCACGTCGAGGGCCTCGCCGTCCGCCCCGATCACCGCATGATCGGCCACACCGGCTTCCTCGTCACCGCCCGCCGCCTCGCCGACGGCGTCGAGCCGCCGATGCGCCGCCGCCGCCCCGCCAAGGGTGCCTACGGCGAGGACTACGAGGGCCCCAACAAGGGCTGACGTCCCTGACGGGGCCTCGACCCGGCACACCGGGCTGACGCCCCGTGAAGGGCTGACGCTCCGACACCCGCACCGCGCCGCCGTCGGTTTCCCCGCCCGTACGAGGAAACCGACGGCGGCCTCCTCATGCCCGCCGCGGCCCGTGCCGAGCCCGGTCGCCCCCACCTGTTCCGTCGCCCTGTGACGTGTGGCACGATGCCCCGAAGCCCCGTCGCACCACCCCACAGGAGACGTCTCGCGTGCAGCCCTCCGCCACCCCGGACCTCGCGGACCTCGCCCACACCCATGCCCGACCGGCGCACTGGCTGGCCACCGCCACCGCGACCGCCGCGGTCGTCGCCCTCGCCGGACTGCTCCAGCCCGGCCCCGCCGGAGCCACCGGCACCCCGACCCCGATGCCCGCCCCCGAGGCGTCTGGAGCCGACTACCCCCTGGAGTGCGGAGGCGCCCCGAGCACGGTCTCGAAGCGGGCCACCGGAGACCTCGACGGCGACGGAAACCCCGAGACCGTTGCAGCCGTGCACTGCGAAGCCGGCTCCGGCACCCCGCCGAGCGGCGTCTACGTGCTCACCAGGGGCACGGAGGACGGAGCTCCCGCGCGGGTGGTCGCCACGCTCGTCGCGCCCGAGCAGCACCGGAGCGTGACCGAGCTCGTCGTCCGCGACGGAGCCGTACGAGCGACCCTGCTCGGCTACTCGTCCCCCGACGTGCCCAGCTGCTGTCCCGATGAGAACGAGCAGGTCAGCTGGCGCTGGCACAGCGGTGCCTTCGTCCGCAGCAGCCCGCCCGGGGCGCCGAGCGCCTGAGCCCTCACTCGGCGTCGGGACCGTACACCTCGACGCCGTCGGCGACCCGGCGCACGTGGATGCAGTCGCCCGGGCACTCCTTCGCGGAGTCCACCACGTCCTGGAGCAGGGGCAGCGGCACCGGCGTGGTGGCACCCGCGTCCTGCAGCAGTTCGTCGTCGGCGCTCTTCACATAAGCGAGCCCGTCGATGTCCAGCTCGAAGACCTCGGGAGCGTACTGCGCGCAGATCCCGTCCCCGGTGCACAGGTCCTGGTCGATCCAGACCTCCAGCGCTTCTTCGGCGCCCTTCGCCGGGGCCTCATGCTGCACGGTCATATCTCCTGCCGTTTCTGCTTCGCGCTATAAGTCGGGCCACCCCTGACGGGTGTTGACCAATGACGACGATACAACCGCCCGCTTTCAGACGGTGAAGGGTGGGTATTCCCCTGGCGAGAGGGGAAGCGCAAGGGTGAAGATCGGACACACCCCGGAGTCTTTTTGATCTAGGGGTTTCAATCACCACCCACGCAGGTAGGGTCAGGAAGCGTCCAGCTCCCCTTGGAGGAGGTGAGGACCGTGGCAGCCCACGACGACGACATCAACCGCGGCATCCGGCCGGGGCGGGGGTCTGAAGACCCCGCCGGCCAGGTTGCCTATCTCGAGCAGGAAATCGCCGTCCTGCGCCGCAAGCTCGCCGACTCTCCGCGACACACGAGGATTCTCGAGGAGCGGATCGTCGAGCTGCAGACCAACCTGGCCGGCGTGTCCGCGCAGAACGAGCGGCTCGCGCACACGCTCCGTGAGGCCCGCGACCAGATCGTGGCCCTCAAGGAGGAGGTCGACCGGCTCGCGCAGCCGCCGGCCGGTTTCGGTGTCTTCCTGCAGGCCAATGAGGACGGCACGTGCGACATCTTCACAGGCGGTCGCAAGCTCCGGGTGAACGTCAGCCCGAGCATTGAGCTCGAAGAGCTCAAGCGGGGCCAGGAAGTCATGCTCAACGAAGCGCTCAACGTGGTCGAGGCCATGGAATTCGAGCGGGCCGGGGACATCGTCACCCTCAAGGAGATCCTTGAGGACGGCGAGCGCGCCCTGGTGGTGGGGCACACCGACGAGGAGCGGGTGGTGCGGCTCGCCGAGCCGCTGCTGGACGTCACCATTCGCGCCGGCGACGCCCTGCTGCTCGACTCCAGGTCCGGCTACGTCTACGAAGTGGTCCCCAAGAGCGAGGTCGAAGAGCTCGTTCTGGAAGAGGTCCCGGACGTCGACTACGACAAGATCGGCGGCCTGGGCAACCAGATCGAGCTGATCCGCGACGCGGTCGAACTCCCGTACCTCCACCCGGACCTCTTCAAGGAGCACGAACTGAGGCCGCCCAAGGGCATCCTGCTCTACGGCCCGCCCGGTTGCGGCAAGACGCTGATCGCGAAGGCCGTGGCCAACTCCCTGGCCAAGAAGGTCGCCGAGGTGACCGGTCAGCCCGCGGGGAAGTCCTACTTCCTCAACATCAAGGGCCCCGAGCTCCTCAACAAGTACGTCGGCGAGACCGAGCGGCACATCCGCCTCGTCTTCCAGCGTGCCCGGGAGAAGGCGAGCGAGGGCACCCCCGTCATCGTCTTCTTCGACGAGATGGAGTCCCTCTTCCGCACCCGCGGCTCCGGTGTCAGCTCGGACGTGGAGAACACCATCGTCCCGCAGCTGCTCGCCGAGATCGACGGTGTGGAGGGGCTGGAGAACGTCATCGTCATCGGCGCCTCCAACCGCGAGGACATGATCGACCCCGCGATCCTGCGGCCCGGCCGGCTCGACGTCAAGATCAAGATCGAGCGTCCGGACGCGGAGGCCGCGAAGGACATCTTCGCGAAGTACCTCACGGCCAACCTTCCGCTCCACGCGGACGACATTTCCGAGCACAGTGGTTCGAAGGACGCGGCTGCTCACGGAATGATCCAGTCCGTCGTCGAGCAGATGTACGCGGAGTCCGAGGAGAACCGCTTCCTCGAAGTCACGTACGCCAATGGCGACAAGGAAGTCCTGTACTTCAAGGACTTCAACTCCGGCGCGATGATCCAGAACATCGTCGACCGAGCCAAGAAGATGGCCATCAAGGCCTTCCTCGACCACAACCAGAAGGGCATCCGGGTCTCCCACCTCCTCCAGGCGTGCGTGGACGAGTTCAAGGAGAACGAGGACCTGCCCAACACGACCAACCCCGACGACTGGGCCCGGATCTCCGGAAAGAAGGGCGAGCGGATCGTGTTCATCCGTACGCTCGTCACCGGAAAGCAGGGCGCGGACACCGGACGCTCCATCGACACGGTGGCCAATACCGGTCAGTACCTGTAAAACGCCCACCGGCTGCGGATGTCCGGAAACCGGGCATCCGCAGCCGACGCATTCCATCCAGTATTTCCCTCAGCACCACAGGGAAACAGGGAAATACTGCAATCGATCTCCCCACCAGCGCGGAGCCGTTCTAGGCTCATCGGTACCCGCCGAGTCGCGCACCGTGAGCGCCGCCGGGCAAGGAGGGCCGCATGACCGTACGGCGAGTAATGGGCATCGAGACGGAGTACGGGATCTCCGTCCCGGGACACCCGAACGCCAATGCCATGCTCACCTCGTCCCAGATCGTCAATGCCTACGCGGCGGCGATGCACCGGGCGCGCCGCGCCCGCTGGGACTTCGAGGAGGAGAATCCGCTGCGGGACGCCCGCGGCTTCGACCTCGCCCGCGAGGCCGCAGACTCCAGCCAGCTCACCGATGAGGACATCGGCCTGGCGAACGTGATCCTCACCAACGGGGCCCGTCTCTACGTGGACCACGCCCACCCCGAGTACAGCTCTCCCGAGGTCACCAATCCGCGTGACGCCGTGCTCTGGGACAAGGCCGGCGAGCGGATCATGGCGGAGGCCGCCGAGCGCGCCGCCCAGCTCCCTGGGGCCCAGCCCATCCACCTCTACAAGAACAACACCGACAACAAGGGCGCCTCCTACGGCACGCACGAGAACTACCTGATGAAGCGGGAGACCCCCTTCTCGGACATCGTGCGCCATCTGACCCCCTTCTTCGTCTCCCGCCAGGTCGTCACCGGCGCGGGACGGGTCGGCATCGGCCAGGACGGACGCGAGGACGGCTTCCAGATCAGCCAGCGCGCGGACTACTTCGAGGTCGAGGTGGGCCTGGAGACCACCCTCAAGCGGCCCATCATCAACACCCGGGACGAGCCGCACGCCGACGCCGACAAGTACCGTCGGCTGCACGTGATCATCGGGGACGCCAACCTCTCGGAGATCTCGACCTACCTCAAGCTGGGCACCACGGCGCTGGTGCTCTCGATGATCGAGGACGGCTTCATCACCGTCGACCTCGCCGTCGACCAGCCCGTGCGCACCCTCCACCAGATCTCGCACGACCCCGGCCTCCAGTACCTGGTCACGCTCCGGAGCGGCCGGACGCTCACCGCAGTCCAGCTCCAGATGGAGTACTTCGAGCTGGCCAGGAAGTACGTGGAAGAGCGTTACGGCTCGGACGCGGACGAGCAGACCATGGACGTCCTCGCGCGCTGGGAGGACACCCTGGGGCGCCTGGAGAGCGATCCGATGAGCCTGGCCGGTGAGCTGGACTGGATCGCCAAGCGCGAGCTCATGGAGGGCTACCGCCGCCGCGACGGCCTGGACTGGGACGCGGCCAGGCTCCACCTGGTGGACCTCCAGTACGCGGACGTGCGGCCCGAGAAGGGCCTCTACAACCGTCTGGTGGCCCGCGGGCGGATGAAGCGCCTCCTGGCGGAGACGGAGGTGGAGCGGGCCGAGGCCGCGCCTCCCGAGGACACCAGGGCGTACTTCCGGGGGCGGTGCCTGGCGCAGTACGCCGACGACGTCGCCGCCGCCTCCTGGGACTCGGTCATCTTCGACCTGCCCGGTCGGGACTCCCTCCAGCGGGTCCCGACCCTGGAACCACTGCGCGGCACCAAGGCCCACGTGAAATCGCTCCTGGACCGCTGCCAGACCGCAGAGGAACTCGTCCGGGTGCTGTCGGGCAGCTGAACAGGGGGCCCGGTTCGGGCCTGAAATGCCCCGGTGCTGGGAATCATGGAAACAGTGCCCGGGCGTTGTGGAAACTGCGGGGCCGATGTCAGGCCCTGCCTATAGGGTCTGATCTTGTACGGACTCAACCGAGCGGGCCGATTCGAGCGGGGTGAGGGATATGGCGACCAAGGACACCGGCGGCGGACAGCAGAAGGCGACGCGCTCCACGGAGGAGGTCGAGGAGACCACCACGGAGGCGAGCTCCGACCTCCAGGAGCGTCAGGAGAAGCTCGACGACGACGTCGACTCGATTCTCGACGAAATCGACGACGTGCTCGAGTCGAATGCCGAAGACTTCGTTCGAAGCTTCGTGCAAAAGGGTGGAGAGTGATTCCGCCTTTGATGTGAAGGCGGCTCGGGGGCGGGAACGTGACGGTGGAAGTTACCACGCGGTGTGGTCGGTGTGGCGGGACCACACGGCCCGGTGATTCCGCCGGCGATCGGGGGCCGTGCGGCTCGCAGGGATCGTGCGGGCCGCACGCTTTCCGAGGCTCCGGTAGGAGCGGACCGCCTCCGGTCAGCAGAACCGGCCGTGGGCCCACGTGCCCGCGTCCCCTTCTGCGTCTCGCTCGCCCTCGTCGGACCCACGACGTTGCGGATGCCCCGGGTCCGGCTCCTCCGGGTGCCGGTGGGGCGTCACCGGGGTCGAGCGCGGCGGGACGACGCGCCTCGGGCGTCCGTCCCCCACGTCCGTCCCGCCGCACCAGCAGTTCATGTGGATCACTGCCGTGAGACGGGTAGGGTCCGGGACGTACTGTGCTTCAACTGTAATTCGGCCATCGGCAAGTTGGGAGACGATCCCGACACCCTTCGTCGGGCCATCTCATCACTGGAGGGAAACGCGTGGAAGCCAACACTCGTAGCACCGGGCGTCTACCAGCTGCCTTCCTGACGCCGGGCTCGTCCTCGTTCATGGACTTCCTGGCCGACCATTCGCCGGAACTGCTCCCGGGCAACCGGAAGCTTCCGGAGGGGATCGTCGAGGCGCCGCACGGCACGACCATCGTGGCCGCCACGTTCTCCGGAGGCGTGGTGCTCGCCGGTGACCGGCGGGCGACCATGGGGAACATGATCGCGCAGCGGGACATCGAGAAGGTGTTCCCGGCCGACGAGTACTCGGCCGTCGGCATCGCCGGTACCGCCGGCCTCGCTGTGGAGATGGTGAAGCTGTTCCAGCTGGAACTGGAGCACTTCGAGAAGGTGGAGGGGGCGACGCTCTCCCTGGAGGGCAAGGCGAACCGTCTCTCCACCATGATCCGGGGCAACCTCGGCATGGCCATGCAGGGACTCGCCGTCGTGCCGCTCTTCGCGGGCTGGGACGAGGGCAAGGAGAAGGGCCGGATCTTCTCGTACGACGTGACCGGCGGTCGCTCCGAGGAGCACGGGTACGCCGCCACCGGCTCCGGCTCGATCTTCGCGCGCGGGTCGATGAAGAAGCTGTACCGCGACGACCTGACCGAGGAGCAGGCCACCACCCTGGTGGTGCAGGCGCTGTACGACGCGGCGGACGACGACTCGGCGACCGGCGGCCCGGACCTGGCCCGCAGGATCTTCCCGATCGTCACCGTCATCACCGAGGAGGGCTTCCGCAGGCTCAGCGAGGCGGAGTCCTCCGAGCTGGCCCGGTCGATCACCGAGCGGCGGTTGGAGCAGCCCGACGGGCCGCGCGCCGCCCTGCTCTGACCGTTCCTCGCCCTCAGAAGCCCTTCAGACCGGAAGAAAGGGACGGTAGCCGGTGTCCACGCCGTTCTATGTCTCACCCCAGCAGGCCATGGCCGACCGGGCCGAGTACGCCCGCAAGGGCATCGCCCGCGGCCGTAGCCTGGTCGTCCTCCAGTACACCGACGGGATCGTCTTCGTCGGTGAGAACCCGTCCCGAGCGCTGCACAAGTTCAGCGAGATCTACGACCGGATCGGCTTCGCCGCCGCCGGCAAGTACAACGAGTACGAGAACCTCCGCATCGGCGGTGTGCGCTACGCCGACCTGAGGGGGTACACCTACGACCGGGACGACGTCACCGCACGCGGCCTGGCCAACGTCTACGCGCAGACCCTGGGCACGATCTTCTCCAGCGCGGGGGAGAAGCCCTACGAGGTGGAGCTGGTCGTCGCCGAGGTCGGCTCCGAAGCGGAAGGCGACCAGATCTACCGGCTGCCGCACGACGGCTCGATCGTGGACGAGCACGGCTCGGTCGCGGTCGGCGGGAACGCGGAGCAGATCAGCTCCTTCCTCGACCAGCGGCACCGGGACGGCATGTCCCTGGCCGAGGCCCTGAAGCTGGCCGTGCAGGCGCTCTCGCGGGACACCAACGGCACCGAGCGGGAGATTCCCGCGGAGCGCCTGGAGGTGGCCGTCCTGGACCGCACGCGTCCGCAGCAGCGCAAGTTCAAGCGCATCGTCGGGCGTCAGCTCTCGCGCCTCCTGGAGGCGGACGACGCGGCGGCGGCCCGGACGGACGAGCCCTCGGACGAGGCATCCGAGGAGTAGTCGGCAGTGCCCGGAGGGGCCCCGGTCCGCGTGGAGGCGGATGCCGTTGGTTAATTCGGGGCCTGCCTACTTCGCCCTGTCGATCGTTTGGTCGGCGGGGCGAAGTGCTGCGAAGTGGCTGGTGCGGGTGCG
>NZ_JBHYMF010000152.1:0-16982 GCF_042742855.1 Streptomyces sp. NPDC058877
GGGGGGGGGGTGGGGGTGGGGCGCGGGGCGGTGGGGGGGGTGGCGGGGGGCGGCGTCCTGGGGGACCCCCCGCCACGGTGGACCGGCGTACCGTTCGGCCCCGCGTGCCGTTCGGGAGGCCGGCCATGGAGCTCGGCAAAGTCACCGCCCTGATGAAGGCCACTGCGCTGGAAGTAGCGATCCTCACCGGCCATCTCGTCCTCTACCCCTCCGGGATCGTCGCCGAGCGCCTCTCCCCCACCCCGACGGCGGTCGGCGAGGGCAGACGCCCGGTCGTCCTGCTGCACGGCTTCGTCGACAACAGATCGGTCTTCGTCCTGCTACGACGCTCCCTCGCCCGACACGGCCGTGACCGCATCGAGTCACTCAACTACTCTCCGCTCACCTTCGACCTGCGGGCCGCCGCAGAGCTGCTCGGCCGCCGGGTGGAGGAGATCCGGGCCCGTACCGGACACGCCGAGGTCGATGTCGTCGGGCACAGCCTGGGGGGGCTGGTCGCCCGCTACTACGTGCAGTGCCTGGGCGGCGACAGTCGGGTGCGCACCCTGGTCACGCTCGGCACACCGCACGCGGGCACCACGGTGGCCCCGCTCGCGGACGCACATCCGCTGGTGCGGCAAATGCGCCCGGGGTCGGAGGTCCTGCAGGAGCTCGCCGGCCCCGCTGCCGGCTGTCGCACCCGGCTGGTGAGCATCTGGAGCGACCTCGACCAGGTGATGGTTCCGGTGGAGACCGCCCGCATCGACCATCCCGACCTGCTCGTGCACAACGTACGGGTGAGCGGCATCGGCCACCTCGCGCTGCCGGTGCACCCGACGGTGGCCGCCTGGGTGTGCGAGGCCCTCGACGCCGGCGGCCCGGTCACCACGGCAGCGTGCGGAGAGGGGACGGGCGCCGCCTCCGTGGCCTGAGCGCTCGGAGGTCGCCTGACCACTCGGACGTCGCCTGACCACTCGAACCTGCGCGGAAACATCGCGCGCAGGGTGGCGAAGCCCCCACCGGGACCACAGTGGACTGACCGGCGACACGCCGGCCTCGATCGGGCGCGGCACCTCAGGGGCGGCGCCCAGAAACGACCCCTGCGCACACGCCGGCACGGCCGGACACGCGACACCGTTCTTCGAACGTTCATCGAACACAAGGCCAAAGCTCTCCACCCGACCTGGCGAAACACGGCTGATTGCCCGTTTCCTGCGGGCGCAGACCCCTCTGAAGATTGTCCGCCCCGCATACCGCCGGGTACAGTCGCGCCACTGCTTACCCCCCGGGACACCCCTCGTCGGGCCCGCCCCGGACTGGTCCTGCTGTCGAGGCGAGAGAGACGTTGGTGAACGACCAGCACCCCCACGCCGGATACACCGCAGACGGTGCGCACACCACCGGCGACTTCGCCATCGACCCGCTGTTCGGCTCCCATGCCGACGGCCAGGGCGACCACAGCGGCCAGTGGGACCTCAACCAGTACGCGGCCACCGACGCCCACACGACGACGGGGCAGTACGACACGACCGGCCAGTACGGCACCGGCGGGCAGCACGACACCACCGGGCACTGGGACACCACCGGGCACTGGGACACCGCGGGCCAGTGGAACGCCACCTCGGCCTACGACACCACCGGAACATACGGGACCACCGGCTCCTACGAAGCCGCCGCGACGCAGTACGACGCGACCGGCCAGTGGGACGCGACCGCCTGGACCGAGGCCCAGCACACCGGCCAGTACGAAAACGTCCACGCCGGGGCCTACGCAGCCCAGGGCACCTACGGCTACGCGTCCTACGACGCGACCGGGCAGTGGGCCGCCCCCGCCTTCACGAGCGAGACCGGCGCCTTCGACGCGACCGAGTGGAACCAGGCGGCCCCGGAGCCCGAGCCGGTCGTCCCCCAGCAGTACGCCCCGCAGGCCGAGCACACCGCCGAGTTCAGCTTCGACTACGTTCCCGAGGCCCCGTCCGACGAAGCGGACGGCGCCAGCGGCGCACACCCGGTCGACGAGAACGACGACCCGGCCGAGACCGGCGTACTGGAGGTGCTCGAGAACGGCGAGGACGAGCACTACGCGTACGACGGGCCGGACGCGGACCTCGACGAGGGCGACCACCCCGTCGTCGAACTCCACACGGAAGCGCCCCACGCCGGTCGCCCCGTCCGCCGCTCCTCCGGCGGCAGTCGAGGCCGTCGCCGCACCCCCGCCAAGCGGTCCGCGCTGCTGACCGTCGCCGTCCCCTCCGCCTGCGTCATGGGGGTCGCCGGCATCGCAGCCGCCTCCGTCAGCGGACTCACCGGTACCGACACGGCCGGTGGGCAGAAGGACAACACCACCGCGCTCGCCACCGCCGACCCGGCCTCGGTCAAGCCGATCGCCGCCAACAACAGCTTCGACACCCAACTCGCCGCGCTCAGCGCCGACGCCCGCGACTTCGGCGATCGCGCCAGCCGCACCCAGGAACGCATCGACCTGCGGGCGCGCCAGGAAGCCGAGAAGAAGAAGCGCGAAGAAGAGGCGGCCCGCAAGGAAGCGCTGCGCCCCAAGTTCCTGCTGCCGGTGAAGCTCCACCAACTCAGCGCGCGCTTCGGCCAGTCGGGCGTCAACTGGATGTCCGTGCACACCGGAATCGACTTTCCCGTGCAGTACGGCACGCCCGTGATGGCCGCGACCGACGGCACCGTCCGCACCCAGTGGAACAGCGCCTACGGCAACATGGCGATCGTGACCGCCCCCGACGGCACCGAAACCTGGTACTGCCACCTCAGCAGCACCAAGATCCGCTCGGGCCACGTCAAAGCCGGGGACGTCATCGCGTACTCCGGAAACTCGGGCAACTCCACCGGTCCGCACCTCCACTTCGAGGTCCGACCGAACGGCGGCTCCGCGATCGACCCGTTGGCCTGGCTGCGCAGCCACGGTCTCGACCCGACCAGCTGAGCCCCTCCCCCTCCGGGCGTACGGAAGGGCCACGGCGAACCGCCGTGGCCCTTTCCTTTGCCCGTCGACCCTCGGACCGCTACAGCTTCTCGACCGGCGCGTACCGCAGCAACAGCCGCTTCGGCTTCGCGTCGCCGAAGTCGATCGTCGCCTGGGCGTCCGTGCCCGCGCCGGTGACCGCCGTGACCGTGCCGAGTCCGAACTGGTCGTGCGTGACGCGGTCCCCGACCTGAAGGGAGACCACCGGCTTCTCGCCGGCCCGCCGGGTGGCGAAGCTGGAGGGACCGGAGCGGGCACGGGAAGAGGAGAGCGCCGAGGCGATCCCCGAGGTCGGCCCCGCGGGCTTCGCCATCGGACCGGTCCGCTTCCACTCCAGATACGCGGGCGGGATCTCCTCCAGGAAGCGCGAGGCAGGGTTGTACGAGGGTTGGCCCCAGGCGCTGCGCATCGACGAGCGGGTGAGGTAGAGCCGCTCGCGGGCGCGCGTGATGCCGACGTACGCGAGGCGCCGCTCCTCCTCCAGTTCCTTCGTCTGGCCGAGGGCCCGCATGTGGGGGAAGACCCCGTCCTCCATGCCGGTGAGGAACACCACCGGGAATTCGAGGCCCTTGGCGGTGTGCAGCGTCATCAGGGTGATGACGCCCGAGCCCTCCTCGTCCTCGTCGGGGATCTGGTCGGAGTCGGCGACGAGGGCCACCTGCTCGAGGAACTCGGCCAGGGTCGCCGGCTCTTCACCGCGCTCCTGCTCGAATTCCAGCGCAACGGCGGCGAGTTCCTGGAGGTTCTCGATCCGGGTCTCGTCCTGCGGGTCGGTCGAGGCCTGCAGCTCGGCGAGGTAACCCGTCCGCTCCAGGACGGCCTCCAGAACGACCGCGGGGCCGGCACCGGACTCGACGACGGTGCGCAGTTCGTCCATGAGCGCGTTGAACCGCTTCACGGCGTTCGCCGAACGCGCGGCCATGCCGTACGCCTCGTCGACCCGCTTCAGGGCCTGCGGGAAGGTGATCTTCTCGCGCAGGGAGAGGGCGTCGATCATCGCCTCGGCGCGCTCGCCGATGCCCCGCTTGGGGACGTTCAGGATGCGGCGCAGCGGAACGTTGTCCTCGGGGTTGGCGAGGACGCGCAGGTACGCGAGGACGTCCCGGACCTCCTTGCGCTCGTAGAAGCGCACTCCGCCGACGACCTTGTAGGGCAGTCCGACCCGGATGAAGATCTCTTCGAAGACGCGGGACTGGGCATTGGTCCGGTAGAAGACGGCGACGTCCCCGGCCTTGGCCTCGCCCGCGTCCGTCAGCCGATCGATCTCGTCGGCGACGAACTGCGCCTCGTCGTGCTCGGTGTCGGCGACGTAGCCGGTGATCCGGGCTCCCGCGCCCGCGTTCGTCCACAGGTTCTTGGGACGGCGGGACTCGTTGCGCTCGATGACGGCGTTGGCGGCGGAGAGGATCGTCTGGGTCGAGCGGTAGTTCTGCTCCAGGAGGATCGTCGTCGCGTCCGGATAGTCCTCCTCGAACTGGAGGATGTTGCGGATGGTCGCACCGCGGAAGGCGTAGATCGACTGGTCGGCGTCACCGACGACGCACAGTTCCGCCGGGCCGAGGTCCTCGTAGCCGGTGCCGACGAGCTCGCGCACGAGGGTGTACTGGGCGTGGTTGGTGTCCTGGTACTCGTCGACGAGGACGTGCCGGAAGCGACGGCGGTAGTGCTCGGCGACGTCCGGGAACGCCTGGAGCAGGTGGACCGTCGTCATGATGATGTCGTCGAAGTCCAGCGCGTTGGCCTCGCGCAGCCTCGCCTGGTACATCCGGTACGCCTCGGCCAGCGTCTTCTCGAAGCCGTCGGCGGCCTGGTCGGCGAAAGACTCCTCGTCGATCAGCTCGTTCTTCAGGTTCGAGATCTTGGCGCTGAACGCCTTCGGCGGGAACTTCTTCGGATCGAGGTCCAGATCGCGACAGACCAGCGACATCAACCGCTTGGAGTCGGCGGCGTCGTAGATCGAGAACGAGGAGGTGAAGCCGAGCCGCTTCGACTCACGGCGCAAGATGCGGACGCACGCGCTGTGGAAGGTGGAGACCCACATGGCGTTGGCGCGCGGGCCGACGAGCTGTTCGACGCGCTCCTTCATCTCGCCGGCGGCCTTGTTCGTGAAGGTGATCGCCAGTATCTGCCCCGGGTGGACGTGCCGGGTGGCGAGGAGGTGGGCGATGCGGTGGGTGAGCACCCTGGTCTTGCCGGAGCCGGCGCCCGCGACGATGAGCAACGGGGTGCCGGTGTGGGCGACGGCGGCCCGCTGCTGCTCGTTCAGCCCTTCCAGGAGCGCGGCGGGATCCACGACGGGCCGGGGGTGGCCGTCGCGGTAGTGGGTGTCCCTGACCGGCGGGGGACCGTCGAAGTGCTCCCCGAAGAGGTCGTGCGGGACGTCCTCCGCGACCGGGGCGCCGTGCTCGTGGTCCTCGGGGTCGGGCGGGGGCTCCTCCGAGGAGTGGTTCTGGAGGCCGGCCAGGAAGCTGTCGTCAAAGAGGCTGCTCATCGCCTCACGAGTCTAGGACGCCCCGCCGACATCCGGGCCCGTCTCGGGAACGGACTCTGTGGAAGGACTCACACCCAGAGGGTCGCGATGAAGATGTTCGCCGTGGTCAGGCCGCCGACCGCGGCGAAGAGGCCCTTGTCGACCTTCTCCTCGTCCCGCTTGACGTAGACCAGCCCCAGGATCACGACGAGGATCGCCAGCTTGATGCCGACCTTGAGGTTGTTCACGGCGTGGTCATCGGCCTGGTTGAGTCCGACGAGCGCGACGCCCGTGATCAACATGGTCAGCGCGCCGTGCAGCATTGCGGGGCTGAAGCGGGCCGTACCCGTGCCCATCGCCTTCATCTGGGTGAGGAAGCCACCGAGGAGGGAGGCGATACCGATGATGTGCAGGGCGACGAAGACATTGATGAGTACGTCCATGGGGCGGAGCCTAACGGGGGCTCCGATCCGCCTTCCGGGCGGGTCCACCGTCCGGTGCCTCGACCGGCGGGGCACCGCAAGGCCTCCGACGCCATGCGCCATGAGGAGGGCCGGGGAGGAAGCGGTGCCCGCCCCGGCCCGCCACCGCCACCGCCACCGCCACCGCCACCGCCACCGCCACCGCCACCGCCACCGAAAGGGATCGGTCTTCGACTTGCCCCCAGGAACGAAAGAGATCGACCCGCAACACGTCAACTGCCGTCAATAGCGATCAACTCCCCGTCCGGCCGTGACCCCAGGTTTAGCGTCCTCCACCAGGTGGCCGGCTCCCACCACCACCGCCGGTCCGGCGGTCGCCGGTCGCCCCCGCCGAGAAAATCCGGCGGCGGCCCGTCTCCCCTGTGCGGGCCGCCGTCGGCCCGGCGGGCACCGTCCCCCTCAGGGAAGAGGATGTGACCCGCCCTCGTGGCAGCGCACCGGAAGTCCAAGCACTCCCCCCTCGGCGGTCAGGCGGTCCGCACCGCCGCCACCCTCGCCCTCGCTTCCGCTGCGACGGCAACCCTCTTCGAGGGGTCCGGACACGCGGACCCCCGGCCCACCACCGCCCAGGTCAAGGCGGAGGTCGACCGGCTCTACCAGGAGGCCGAGGTAGCGACCGAGCGCTACAACGGAGCGAAGGAGAAGGCCGACGAGGCCCGCGCCGACTTCGACCGGCTCCGCGACGAGGCCGCCCGAAGGACCGAACGGCTCAACACCGCTCGGGACGGGCTGGGGGCCGTGGCCGCCGCCCAGTACCGCTCCGGAGGACTCGACCCGGCCGTGCGGCTCGCCCTCACTTCAGACCCCGACCAGTACCTGGAGCGGGCCGCGCTCGCCGAGAAGGCCGGGGACCGGCAGGCCGTCGCCCTGACCTCCGTACGACGCGAACTCGCCGCGATCCGTCAGCTCCGCAGCGAGTCGGCCGACGAGCTCGCCGCCCTGCGCGGCCACGAGGCCGAGCTGGAACGCCAGAAGGCCGTCGTGACCGGCAAGCTGACGAAGGCCAGGGTCCTGCTCGCCCAGCTCACCGCGGAGGAGCGGGCTCGCTACGAAGCGGCGACCGCAGCCCGCGAGGGCTCCGGCACTTCGACACGGGCCGACGGGGCGAGCGGCACGGGTGCGGCCGGCGGCTCCGTCTCCGTCCGGGCCGACCGCTCCTCGGGCGGCGAGCGCACGCCGGTGGTCGCCGCGGACGGACGGGCCGCCGAGGCCATCGCCTTCGCCCGCGCCCAGCTCGGCAAGCCGTACGTGTGGGGGGCGACGGGCCCCTCCGCGTACGACTGCTCGGGGCTCACCCAGGCGGCCTGGCGCGCGGCCGGCGTCTCCCTCCCCCGCACGACGTACACCCAGATCAACGCCGGCCAGCGGGTGTCCCGATCCCAGCTCGCCCCCGGTGACCTGGTCTTCTTCTACTCCGGCATCAGCCACGTCGGGCTCTACATCGGTGGCGGCCAGATGATCCACGCCCCGCGCCCGGGGTCTCCGATCCGCATCGCCCCCATCGACGAGATGCCCTTCGCCGGCGCGACCCGGGTCGGCTGAGCGGTCCCGGTGACCGGGACGCCTCCGGATGCGGCCCGACGGGCCGGAACCTCCCCGGTGGCCCTGGACGCCCCGGGCTCCGGTGGGGCAAGCAGTGCGGATCCGATCGGTGGGGCTCAGACCAGGCGGCGTGCGGTGGCCCAGCGGGTCAGCTCGTGCCGGTTGGAGAGCTGGAGCTTCCGCAGGACCGCCGAAACGTGCGACTCGACCGTCTTGACCGAGATGTAGAGCTGCTTGGCGATCTCCTTGTACGCATAGCCCCGGGCGATCAGCCGCAGCACCTCGCGCTCGCGCTGGGTGAGCCGGTCCAGGTCCTCGTCCACCGGAGGAGCGTCCGTCGAGGCGAAGGCGTCCAGGACGAAGCCGGCCAGGCGCGGCGAGAAGACCGCATCGCCCTCCTGGACCCGGAAGATCGAGTCCACCAGATCGGTACCCGTGATCGTCTTGGTGACATAGCCGCGGGCACCACCCCGGATCACCCCGATGACGTCCTCGGCCGCGTCCGAGACCGACAGGGCCAGGAAGCGGACCGGATCTTCGGGCGTCCCCATCAGGCTCGCGCACCGCCTCAGCACCTCGACTCCGCCGCCGCCCGGCAGGTGCACGTCGAGGAGGACGACCTCGGGGCGGGTCGCGGTGATGACCGTGACCGCCTGGTCAACGTCGGCGGCCTCGCCCACCACCTCTACGCCGGTGACTTCGGTCCGACCGATCTCGGCCTGGACCCCGGTGCGGAACATGCGGTGGTCGTCGACGAGCACCACCCGCACCCGACGCTCCGTGCCCGCCGTCCCCGCCCCGGTTCCGGTCGTCGTTCCGCTCTCGTCGCTCATCCGTCCGCCCTCTCCATCTCGAGCTCCACTTCGGTGCCCCCGCCCTGCGGTGCCCGCAGGCGGGCCGTACCGCCGTTGCGCTGCATACGGCCGATGATCGATTCTCGTACGCCCATCCGATCCTCGGGCACCGCATCCAGGTCGAAGCCCGGCCCTCGATCCCTCACCGAGACGAAGACGGTGCGCCCGTCCACCTCGGCGTACACCTGCACGGACCCGCCCTCGCCACCGTACTTGGCGGCGTTGACCATCGCCTCGCGCGCGGCCTGCATCTGTGCGACCAGTTTCTCGTCGAGGGGGCAATCACCGACGACGACCACCTCCAGCGGGACCCCGTGCTTGTCCTCGACCTCGGCCGCGGCCCTCTTCACCGCTTCCGCGAGGGTCTCGGGCTCCTCGTCCCGACCGGTTCCCTCGGGCTTGTAGAGCCAGTTCCGCAGCTCGCGCTCCTGTGCCCGGGCGAGGCGGCGGACCTCTCCGGCGTCGTCGGCGTTGCGTTGGATCAAGGTGAGGGTGTGCAGTACGGAATCGTGCACATGGGCCGCCACCTCGGCGCGCTCCTGGGCACGGATGCGCATGGTCCGCTCGTCGTTGAGGTCCTGGGACATCCGGACCAGCCAGGGACCGGCGAGGAGCGCCATGCCGGTGAGCACCGCGACGGAAGCGGTGACCGCCGTACCGAGCTGGGCGACGGAGCCGCGCACCACCACGAAGACCGCGAGCCCGGTGCCGACGAGACCGACGCCGACGAGACCGCGGACGAGCTGGAGCGCATGCTTGCGCCGACCGGGATCGGTCCAGCTGGCCCGGCGCGCGTTGTCCGCCTGGCGCCAGACGAGGACGACACCGACGGCGATGAGGAGCAGCGGCCATATGTACCGACCGGTCTCGTTGTCGACGCTGATGTTCCCGATGAGGGCCACGATGCCGATGACGAGCGCGATCAGCGCGACGACCTGGCCCCGATCGGGCTTGCGCAGTCTGCGCCGACCGTCCGCGGTCGACTCGAAGAGGGAGCGGGGGGCGGACCGGCCGCCGACTCCAAGCGGGACGACGATCCAGAAGACCGCGTAGAGCACGATGCCGAGGGCGTCCGAGAGCGACAGCACCACGAAGAGCGCGCGCACCCAGACCACCGGAAGGCCGAGATGGCCCGCGAGGCCGCGCGCGACACCGCCGAGCCATCGCCCGTCGGCGCTCCGGTAGAGCCTGCGCACGGGCGGTTCATCGGTCTCGGCGACACGAGCGGTTGCGGACATGCACCGATCGTCACACGCGCGGCTCCCTCCGGGCATCAGGGGCAGCCCTGAGATCGCCCTGGTACGGACTCGGGGCTGGAAGCCCCGGGAATATCAGGGTCGGGCCAGGGTCGGCCCCGGTGCCGCAAGTCCTCACGGGCCGTCACCATGGACCCATGACGAGTTCGATGCCTTCGCAGCACGAGGCCCCGCCGCCGGCGGAGGCCGATCCCGGCCTGCCGCTCAGGCGCTCGCGCGGCAGCAGCGTCGTGGGGGGCGTCTGCGGGGGCCTCGGGCGGCACTTCGACCTCGACCCGGTGATCTTCCGGGTGGTGATCGGCGTGCTCTCGGTGACGGGCGGCCTCGGGCTGGTGTTCTACGGCTTCGCGTGGCTGCTGATCCCGCTCGCGGGAGAAGAGGAGAACGAAGGGCGCAGGCTGCTGACGGGCCGGGTCTCCGGCGCCTCCCTGGCCGCCCTGCTGATGGCGCTGATCGGTTGTGGGATCTTCCTGTCGACGCTCCACAGCGGGCAGGTCCTCGGCTTCACGCTGACCCTGTCGCTCGCGGTGTGCGGAGCGGCGGTCTGGTCCCGACGGCGGCAGGCCGGCGGCGAAGCCGAGGGCAAGCCGGACGCCACCGCCGTGCTCACGGTCACCGAAGCGCCGCCCGAGACCAAGGCCCCGCCCCTCGCCGAGTTCCCCTCCTGGTGGAAGGACCCGATCGTCAAGGACGGATCGACGGGCAAGGTGGCGGTGGGCTACCTATGGGGACCGCACGGGATCATGGACGCGGACGGCCGGGTGAACGGCGAAGTGCCGACGCCGGGCAGCCAGTGGGGACCGGACACGGCCGCCCCGGGGCGCCCGGCACCCTCCATCCGCCGCAGCCCGCTCTCCATCGGCGGCCTCGTCTTCCTGCTCGCCGTGCTGGCGGGGGGGCTCGGCACGGTTCTGAGCTGGGACACCGAGCCGTTGGGCACCAGCCTGCAGATCGGTCTCACGGCTTCGCTCGCAGTGTTCGGCCTGGGGCTGGTCGTCAGCAGCTTCCTCGGGAGGACCGGATTCGGCACGATCTTCCTGACGATGGTGACGGCGGGCCTGCTCGTGGGGGCCTCTGCCCTCCCCGACCGGATCAGCACGGACTGGGTGCGCGAGACGTGGCGGCCCACGTCGGTCGCCGCCGTGCAGCCGTACTACGAACTGGGCAGTGGCGTCGGAACGCTCGACCTGTCCGGGCTCCCGGTGCCGGCGGGGGCGAGAGTGGCCACGCGCGCCGAGGTCGGCGCCGGGCAGCTCAAGGTGATCGTCCCGAAGGACGCGGTGGTGAAACTGCACGCCCAGGTGGGCCTGGGCGATCTACAGCTGCCGGGCGAGGCCGCCGACGACATCGACATCGCCCCGGATCGTGACGTGACCCGCACGCTCGCCCCGCCGGCCGGAACCGTCCCTGCAGGCACCCTGGACCTCTCACTGGAGGTCGGACTTGGACAGGTGGAGGTCACCCGTGCTGCTCCATGAGTTCCGCCCCGGCCGGCTCGTCGTCGGCCTGACCGCCCTCGCCCTGGCCGCCGCGTACGCGGGCGATGCCGCCGGGGCCTGGACGACCCCGTGGCGGGTGGTGATACCCGTCCTCTGCGGCGGTCTGGGCATTGCCGCCCTGACGACCTGGGTGGCCTATCGGGTACGACGCCGCTCGGCGAGGAGCAGATCCAGCGAGAGCACGGAGGCCCCGGCCAGCAACAGCGGGAGCCAAGCCATCAGATAGACCAGGTCGTTGCCGAGGTAGTACGGGTGGACCTGCCAGCTCACGGTCAGCCAGAGGCTCAGTGAGATCAACGCGCCACCCAGCGCTGCCAGTCGGGCGAAGAGGCCGAAGAGGGTTCCGAGTCCGACGGCGAGCTCTCCGAAGGCGATGGCGTATCCGAAGCCGGTCGGGTTCTTGAGGGCGAGGTCCACGAGGGCGGGGAGGGCGGAACCGTCACGGACTCCGCGCATCATCTCGCCGATGGAGCCGCTGCCGGTGTCGGCGAAGAAGGCGGGATCGGTGAGCTTGTCGAGCCCGGCGTAGATGAAGGTGAGCCCGAGGAAGAGCCGCAGGGGAAGGAGGGCGTACCGGGAGGCAACCGCCTTCCACTGCCCGAGGGGCGCTTCCCTCCCGGGCGAATCGGAGCCGTGGGGACGGTCGGAGCCGCGGGTGCCACCGGTCTCCCCCGTGCGGCCGGTGCCGTGGCTGCCGCCGGTCCCGCCGGTCTTGCTCGACCCGTCGGAGGCGCCGGGGCCGGAGGGGCCGCTCGTGGGGTCGGGGGCGCCGTCACCGGGGCCCGTGTCGTCCGGCCGGTTCTCCTGTCCGGTCATCACCGCTCACCTCTCCACACCCCGTACGACTGTTCGCGAGACGATTCTCCTCGCACTCGGCGCCGAAAACACGAAGGAGGAACCGGCCGCTCAGTCCACGACCTCGATCACGACCCGGTTGGTCTCCACACCGGCAGCGGTGATCACCGAGACCTCCACCCGGCCCGGTTCCACGTCCGCAGGAAGGGGGACGGTCAGAGCGGCGTCGGTCGGGTTGGCGAAGCCCCCGGGGACCGGGACCAGGGGGACGTGGGCGTGGACGGGGCCGATGCGGACGACCAAACGGGTGAGTGGATCGGGGGCGCCGGCACCGGGCGGGACGAATCCGCAGCCGCGGATCTCGATGTCGTCGCCGGTTCGGACCGGGGCGTCGAGGTCACCGGCTTCCCGGGATCGGACCACGGAGTGGATCGTGGGGCGGACGCCCTCGGTGCACTTCGCGGCGACGTGCCAGACGGCCGAAACGCCGACGAGCAGCACCAGGGACCAGGGCACCTCGGGAAGCCGTGCGGGGGCGCGGACCAGACCGACGGCGGCAAGGGCGAGGACGGCGCCGGAGACCACGAGGTACTGGACGTCGACGAGGGCGGCCCGACCGCTGTCGTCGCAGATCAGGTCCGCGGCGCGCGGACGGTCGGCGCGGACCTTCTGGAGACGGCCGGCGGCGATCCCGCGGGCCACGACGAGACGGGCGGTGACGGAGACGGAGGCGACGAGGGCGAGGACGGTCAGCAGACCCGCTCCCCGTGCAAGGCCGAAGGCACTGCTGGTGCTCGGCGAGCGGAAGGCCAGGAAGAGGAGGACGTATACGAGGAACAGGAGCCAGCCGGCGGCGGCGGCGCGGGTGGTGGAGAGCCGGTTGTCCTCGCCGACCAGTGGTGCGAGGAGCCCACCACGGGCGCGGTGGGCCTGGGCGGCGACGCTGAGCACGATGCCGAGGAGCAGCGCGGCGCAGAGGCCGGCGGTGCGTGCTCCGGTCCAGCCGCCGTCGACGGCGGTGAGTGCCTGGCCGAGGAGGAGGGCGAGGACGGCGCCCCAGACGGCGCCGAGTCCTCCGCGGCGCACCCGGTCGAGCCAGGCGAGCCCGGCCTCCCGACCACGGAGACCCACCGCCCGGGCGGACTGGCCCAGCTCGTCGGAAACCCACTGCCGGGCGGCGACCGGCGAATGGGCGACTGCTGCGGGAACGCCGTGTCCGATGGCGAGCTCGTCCCGTCGCGCGAGGAACGCGGCGACGGCGCGCCGGTGCCCGGTCTGCCCGCAGTGGGCACAGCCGGCACAGGCCGTTCCGTGCTCGCCGTACTGTCTCGCCTCTTGAACCGCCACGGTGCTCACTCCCGAGCTCACTTCACGGCCCGCTGCAATGCGTTCCGGTGCGCCCCCGCAGGGTCAACCAGCCGTTGATTCCACGGAATTGTGCCGCACCCGCAGCGCCCGAGCCCACCCTGCGCATCCCACCCAGGGGTGATTGCCGGGCCATCCCATTGACGCACAGAAGGATGAAGCGATGGTGTTACGACAGGAGTTCGGGCTCCGCGCGGCTGATCCTGCGCCAGAGCGGCTGGTAGTTGATCCAGGCGACCAGGTCGCTGCCGAGCTGTTCCCGGGTGGCGACCGCTTCGCGGTGGTCGATGAGCACCGGCTTGCCGGCGGCCCTCGCCGCCAGCTGCACCTGGGCGCAGCGTTCCAGGGCGATGAACCACCAGGCGGCGGCGTCGACGGAGGTGCCGACGGCGAGCAATCCGTGGTTGCGGAGGACGATCGCCTTGAAGGCGCCGAGGGCGACGGCGATCCGGCGGCCTTCCTCGATGTCCACGGTGACGCCGGTGTAGGAGTCGTAGAGGGCATGATCCTGGTAAAAGGCGCAGGCCTCCTGGGTGATCGGGTCGAGGAGTTCGCCGAGGGCGGCGAGGGCCCGTCCGTGCACGGAGTGGGTGTGTGCGACGGCGACGACATCGGGCCGGGCCCGGTGGACCTGGGCGTGGACGGTGAAGGCCGCCTGGTTGACGTGGTGGTTCCCGAGGACGACCTGGCCGTCGCCGTTCACCAGGATGAGGTCACTGGCGGTGAGCTCCTCGAACGGTGCCCCGAAGGGGTTCACCCAGAAGCAGTCGGGGAACTCGGGGTCGCGCGCGGTGATGTGGCCCGAGACGCCCTCTTCGTACCCGAGCCGCCCGAAGATCCGGAGCGCACCCGCGAGGCGCTGCTTGCGGTGAGTGCGTTCTTCCGCGAGCGTCGCATGGACGGGCGGCAGGGCGAAGTGGAGCCGTTCGACAGGGACGGGGTCCGGTATCACGCTCATGCGCCGGAAGGTAACGCCCGGCCGGGCAAGTCACCAGGGTCCGGACGGACATCCGGTCGGAGAACCCTGCGGCCTTCCGGGTGTCCCGCCGGATCGGGCGTTCGGCGCACGTCCGCGGACGCTGCCCGGGCGGGCGTCGGGCGGAGTCACAGGGCCGGGAAGCGGCGAGGCCGCCCGCCCGCGGGTGCGGGTGGCGGCCTCGTGCGCGTGCGGGAGGGGCTACTCCCACTCGATGGTGCCCGGCGGCTTGCTCGTGACGTCGAGGACGACACGGTTGACGTCGGCGACCTCGTTGGTGATGCGGGTCGAGATCTTGGCGAGCACCTCGTAGGGCAGGCGCGACCAGTCGGCCGTCATGGCGTCCTCGGAGGAGACGGGACGCAGCACGATCGGGTGGCCGTAGGTACGGCCGTCACCCTGGACGCCCACGGAACGGACGTCGGCGAGCAGGACGACCGGGCACTGCCAGATCTCGCGGTCGAGGCCGGCCGCGGTGAGCTCCTCGCGGGCGATGGCGTCGGCCTCGCGCAGGAGGTCGAGGCGCTCCTTGGTGACCTCGCCGACGATGCGGATGCCGAGGCCGGGGCCGGGGAACGGCTGGCGCTGGACGATCTCCTCGGGCAGGCCGAGCTCCTGACCGACCATCCGCACCTCGTCCTTGAAGAGCTGGCGCAGCGGCTCGACGAGCTCGAACTCCAGGTCCTCGGGGAGGCCTCCCACGTTGTGGTGGGACTTGATGTTCGCCGTGCCGGTGCCGCCGCCGGACTCGACGATGTCCGGGTAGAGCGTGCCCTGGACGAGGAAGGCGACTTCTTCGCCGTCGGCGGCGCCCTCGGCGATGATCTCGGCCTGCGCCTGCTCGAAGACGCGGATGAACTCACGGCCGATGATCTTGCGCTTGGTCTCCGGGTCGGAGACGCCGGCGAGGGCGGTGAGGAACCGCTCCTGTGCGTCGACGACCTTCAGCTGGACGCCGGTGGCGGCCACGAAGTCCTTCTCGACCTGCTCGGTCTCGTTCTTGCGCATCAGACCGTGGTCGACGTAGACGCAGGTGAGCTGCGAGCCGATGGCCTTCTGCACGAGCGCGGCGGCCACAGCGGAGTCGACGCCGCCGGACAGGCCGCAGATGGCGCGCTTGGTGCCGACCTGGGCGCGGATGGCCGCGACCTGCTCCTCGATCACGTTGCCCGTGGTCCAGCTCGGCTCGATGCCGGCGCCGCGGTAGAGGAAGTGCTCCAGGATCTGCTGGCCGTGCGTGGAGTGCAGCACCTCGGGGTGGTACTGGACGCCGTAGAGCTTCTTCTCGTCGTCCTCGAAGGCGGCGACCGGCACGACGTCCGTCGACGCGGTGACGGTGAAGCCCTCGGGGGCGGCGGAGCAGGCGTCGCCGTGCGACATCCACACGGACTGCTCGACCGGGGTGCCCTCGAAGAGGGTGGAGCCGGCCTTGGAGACGTGCAGCGGGGTCCGGCCGTACTCGCGGGCACCGGTGTTGTCGACGGTGCCACCGAGGGTCGTCGCCATCAGCTGGAAGCCGTAGCACATGCCGAAGACGGGCACGCCCGCCTCGAAGATCGCGCGGTCGAGGCGCGGGGCGCCTTCCGCGTAGACGGAGGACGGGCCGCCGGAGAGGATGATCGCCTTCGGGTCCTTGGCCAGCATCTCGGCCACCGGCATGGTGGACGGGACGATCTCGCTGTAGACCCGCGCCTCACGGACGCGACGGGCGATGAGCTGGGCGTACTGGGCCCCGAAGTCGACAACGAGGACTACGTCCGGGTTGGAGACGTCGGGCGCGGCAGCGGGAGTCGCTGATGACACTACGGCGGCCTTCCGGCGGTAGGAGAGGTTCCCCCGAAGGGGGGGCTATTTGTCGATTCTACCGGCGCGCCGGTGTCGCTTTTCGTCTCACCATCCGAACCCGGTTTGCCGCCGGACTCGCAGAGGGGTCCATACTGGGCCCATGCACAAGCACTCGACCTTCCTCTTTACCTATGGCAACCGGCCCACCGGCTGCCATGGTCGTGCTGCTTGAGCAACTGACAAGCGACTTCCCAGGCGCCCCGGGCCGACAAGGCCCGGGGCGTTCTGCTTCCCTCCGGGCCGCGTCTCCCGGGCGTCCGACACCACGAGGAGCCCACCATGACCGCGAAGACCCTGGCCGCGAAGACCATCACCGAGCAGACCGGCGCCCGCACCGATGAGGCGGCGGAGCTGATCGGCGGTGCCCGTGAGCGCATCGACGCGCTCGACGACCGGATCATCGGCCTCATCCAGGAGCGGATGGCCGTCTCGGCCGTCATCCAGGAGGCCCGCATCTCCTCGGGTGGCCGTCGGGTGAACCTGGCCCGCGAGATGGAGGTCCTGGACCACTACAGGGAGGCGCTGGGCAAGCCGGGCACGGCGCTGGCGATGACGATGCTGGAGCTGTGCCGGGGGCGCATCTGAGGGCGGCGGAGCCGCGGACGGAGCATGCCCGGCGACGGGGCCGCGCCCGGGCGCATCCGGGTGGCTCCCCGGATCTGAGTTCGGCCTTCCTCTCACCCGTACGGCGCGTGACCGCCCGCCGCCGGGCTTCGTTGGTCCGGGTGTCCGTGCCAGCCAGGGGCGGGCCCGAAGAAACCACGCGTGGCTTCGCTGGGGCGTGTGGCGTACCCCTCCGGTACGTCGTGGGACCTCGCACCAGCGCGTGTGACCGGACAGCAGGGGACAGCAGCCCGGTCACCCCATATGCGGCCGGGCCCGGGTCCGTTGGGTACCGGAGTCCAGGTTGAGCTCGCGGCAGCCGGCTGC
>NZ_JBHYMF010000153.1:0-16949 GCF_042742855.1 Streptomyces sp. NPDC058877
GCGGCCCGCGGGCGTGGGGACGCCCACCCCCCCCGGCGGGCCCGGGTGGTGGAGGGCGCGGTAGAACCCCCCCGGGGGGCCCCCCCGTCCGCACGGGGGTCCCCGCCCTTCGGCGTCAAACGACTCGCTTACTGGTTGTACGGACCGTAGTCGTAGTCCTCCAGCGGAACGGCCTGGCCGGAGCCCGAGCCGAACGGCGAGTAGTCGATGTCGTCGTAGCCGACGGCCGAGTACATCGCGGCCTTGGCCTCCTCGGTCGGCTCGACCCGGATGTTGCGGTAGCGGGACAGACCCGTACCGGCCGGGATGAGCTTACCGATGATGACGTTCTCCTTGAGGCCGATGAGGCTGTCGGACTTGGCGTTGATCGCCGCGTCCGTCAGCACTCGGGTCGTCTCCTGGAAGGAGGCGGCCGACAGCCAGGACTCCGTCGCCAGCGAGGCCTTGGTGATGCCCATCAGCTGCGGACGGCCGGAGGCGGGGTGTCCGCCCTCGGTGACCACACGACGGTTCTCGGTCTCGAACTTCGACCGCTCGACCAGCTCGCCCGGCAGCAGCTCCGCGTCACCGGACTCGATGATCGTCACACGGCGCAGCATCTGCCGGATGATGATCTCGATGTGCTTGTCGTGGATCGACACGCCCTGCGAGTTGTAGACCTTCTGGACCTCGCCGACCAGGTGGACCTGGACCGCGCGCTGACCGAGGATCCGGAGCACGTCGTGCGGGTTGGTGGCACCCACGGTGAGCTTCTGGCCGACCTCGACGTGGTCGCCCTCTCCCACGAGCAGACGGGCACGCTTCGAGATCGGGAACGCCGTCTCGTCGCTGCCGTCGTCCGGGGTGACGACGATCTTCTTGGTCTTCTCGGTCTCCTCGATGCGGACGCGACCGGCCGCCTCGGAGATCGGGGCGACACCCTTGGGCTGGCGCGCCTCGAAGAGCTCGACGACACGGGGCAGACCCTGGGTGATGTCGTCACCGGCCACACCACCGGTGTGGAAGGTACGCATCGTCAGCTGGGTACCGGGCTCACCGATGGACTGGGCGGCGATGATGCCGACCGCCTCACCGATGTCGACCAGCTTGCCGGTGGCGAGCGAACGGCCGTAGCAGAACGCACAGGTGCCGACGGCGGACTCACAGGTCAGGACCGAGCGGGTCTTGACCTCCTCGACGCCCGCGTTGACCAGGGCGTCGATGAGCACGTCACCCAGGTCGACGTTGGCCGGAGCGATGACCTTGCCGTCGACGACGACGTCCTCGGCGAGCATCCGCGCGTACACGGAGGTCTCGACGTCGTCCGTCTTCCGCAGGACACCGGCCTCGTCCTTGGCCGCGATCCGCAGCTTCAGACCGCGCTCGGTGCCACAGTCCTCCTCGCGGATGATCACGTCCTGCGAGACGTCCACCAGACGACGGGTCAGGTAACCCGAGTCGGCGGTGCGCAGGGCGGTGTCGGCGAGACCCTTACGGGCACCGTGCGTCGAGATGAAGTACTCGAGGACGGAGAGGCCCTCGCGGAAGGACGCCTTGATGGGACGCGGGATGGTCTCGTTCTTCGCGTTCGACACCAGACCACGCATACCGGCGATCTGCCGCATCTGCATCATGTTTCCTCGGGCACCCGAGTCAACCATCATGAAGATGGGGTTCGTCTTGGGGAAGTTCGCGTTCATCGCCTCGGCGACCTCGGTGGTCGCCTTGGTCCAGATCGTGATGAGTTCCTGCGTGCGCTCTTCCTTGGTGATCAGACCGCGCTCGTACTGCTTCTGGACCTTCTCGTCCTGCGCCTCGTAGCCGGCGACGATCTCCTTCTTCGCCTCGGGAACGACGACGTCGGAGATGGCCACGGTGACACCGGAACGGGTCGCCCAGTAGAAGCCGGCCGCCTTCAGGTTGTCGAGCGTCGCCGCCACGATGACCTTGGGGTAGCGCTCGGCGAGGTCGTTGACGATCTCGGAGAGCTGCTTCTTGCCGACGGAGTAGTCGACGAACGGGTAGTCCTCGGGCAGCAGCTCGTTGAAGAGCGCACGGCCCAGGGTGGTGCGCAGGCGGAACGAGTCCCCCTGCTGCCACTCGGGCTCGCCCTCCTCGCGCGCCGGCGGGGTCCAGCCGCGCGGCGGGATGGTGCCCACCGGGAAGCGGATGTCGATCGGCGACTGCAGCGCGAGCTCGCCGGCGTCGAACGCCATGATCGCCTCGGCCGTGGAGCCGAACGCGCGGCCCTCGCCCTTGGTGTCACGGAGGTCGCCGTCGGTGGTCAGGAAGAACAGACCGAGGACCATGTCCTGGGTCGGCATCGTGACCGGGCGGCCGTCGGCCGGCTTGAGGATGTTGTTCGAGGACAGCATCAGGATGCGGGCCTCGGCCTGCGCCTCCGCGGAGAGCGGCAGGTGGACGGCCATCTGGTCACCGTCGAAGTCCGCGTTGAACGCGGTGCAGACGAGCGGGTGGATCTGGATGGCCTTGCCCTCGACCAGCTGCGGCTCGAAGGCCTGGATGCCGAGGCGGTGCAGCGTGGGCGCACGGTTCAGCAGGACCGGGTGCTCGGCGATGACCTCTTCGAGGACGTCGTACACGACGGTCCGGCCGCGCTCGACCATCCGCTTCGCCGACTTGATGTTCTGCGCGTGGTTCAGGTCGACCAGGCGCTTCATCACGAACGGCTTGAAGAGCTCCAGCGCCATGGCCTTCGGCAGACCGCACTGGTGCAGCTTGAGCTGCGGGCCGACGACGATGACGGAACGCGCGGAGTAGTCCACGCGCTTGCCGAGCAGGTTCTGACGGAATCGACCCTGCTTGCCCTTCAGCATGTCGCTGAGGGACTTCAGCGGACGGTTGCCGGGGCCCGTGACCGGGCGACCGCGACGGCCGTTGTCGAAGAGGGCGTCGACCGCCTCCTGGAGCATCCGCTTCTCGTTGTTCACGATGATCTCGGGGGCACCGAGGTCGAGCAGGCGCTTCAGACGGTTGTTGCGGTTGATCACACGGCGGTACAGGTCGTTCAGGTCGGAGGTCGCGAAGCGGCCACCGTCCAGCTGCACCATCGGACGCAGGTCCGGCGGGATCACCGGCACGCAGTCGAGAACCATGCCCTTGGGGCTGTTCGCGGTCTGCAGGAACGCGGAGACGACCTTGAGGCGCTTGAGCGCACGGGTCTTCTTCTGGCCCTTGCCGGTACGGATGATCTCGCGGAGGCGCTCGGCCTCCTCCTCCAGGTCGAAGGACTCCAGGCGCTTCTGCAGCGCCGCGGCACCCATCGAACCGTCGAAGTACGTGCCGAAGCGGTCACGCAGCTCGCGGTAGAGGAGCTCGTCGCCCTCCAGGTCCTGGACCTTGAGGTTCTTGAAGCGGGACCAGACCTCGTCCAGACGGTCGATCTCGCGCTGCGCGCGGTCGCGCAGCTGCTTCATCTCGCGCTCGGCGCCCTCGCGCACCTTGCGGCGCACGTCGGCCTTGGCGCCCTCGGCCTCCAGCTCGGCGAGGTCGTTCTCGAGCTTCTTGGCGCGGGCCTCCAGGTCGGAGTCGCGACGGTTCTCGATCTGCTGGCGCTCGACGGAGACATGCGCCTCCAGCGAGGGCAGGTCGCGGGTGCGACGCTCGTCATCGACGTACGTGATCATGTACGCCGCGAAGTAGATGACCTTCTCCAGGTCCTTCGGGGCGAGGTCGAGCAGGTAGCCGAGGCGCGACGGAACGCCCTTGAAGTACCAGATGTGGGTGACCGGGGCGGCCAGCTCGATGTGGCCCATCCGCTCGCGGCGCACCTTGGCGCGGGTGACCTCGACGCCACACCGCTCGCAGATGATGCCCTTGAAGCGGACGCGCTTGTACTTGCCGCAGTAGCACTCCCAGTCCCGGGTCGGACCGAAGATCTTCTCGCAGAAGAGTCCGTCCTTCTCGGGCTTCAGGGTGCGGTAGTTGATGGTCTCCGGCTTCTTGACCTCGCCGTGGCTCCACTGACGGATGTCGTCAGCGGTGGCCAGACCGATCCGGAGCTCGTCGAAGAAGTTGACGTCGAGCACTATGCGTCAATCCCTCTCAGGGTTGTAAGGCTGTGGGTCTGATACGGGGGTCTTGGGGCCGCCGGGGGGACCGTCATCGGTCCCCCCGGCCGGACTCCCGTCAGACCTCTTCGACGCTGCTCGGCTCGCGCCGGGACAGGTCGATGCCGAGCTCCTCCGCTGCGCGGAAGACGTCCTCGTCGGTGTCGCGCATCTCGATGGACATGCCGTCCGAGGACAGCACCTCCACGTTGAGGCACAGGGACTGCATCTCCTTGATGAGCACCTTGAAGGACTCGGGGATGCCGGGCTCAGGGATGTTCTCGCCCTTGACGATGGCCTCGTAGACCTTCACGCGGCCGGTCACGTCGTCGGACTTGATCGTCAGCAGCTCCTGGAGGGCGTACGCGGCGCCGTAAGCCTCCAGCGCCCACACCTCCATCTCACCGAAGCGCTGGCCACCGAACTGGGCCTTACCACCCAGCGGCTGCTGGGTGATCATCGAGTACGGGCCGGTCGAACGCGCGTGCAGCTTGTCGTCGACCAGGTGGTGCAGCTTGAGGATGTACATGTACCCGACCGAGATCGGGTCCGGGAACGGCTCACCGGAGCGGCCGTCGAACAGCCTCGCCTTACCGGTCGGGAGCACCATGCGCTCGCCGTCGCGGTTCGGGATGGTGTGCTGGAGCAGACCCGCCAGCTCGTCCTCGCGCGCACCGTCGAAGACCGGGGTGGCGACGTTGGTGCCGGGGGCGACCTGGTCGGCGCCGATCGCCTGGAGGCGCTGCGCCCACTCGTCCGCGAGACCGGAGACGTCCCAGCCGCGGCTGGCGAGCCAGCCGAGGTGGATCTCCAGGACCTGTCCCGGGTTCATTCGGGACGGGACGCCCAGCGGGTTGAGGATGATGTCGACCGGGGTGCCGTCCTCCAGGAACGGCATGTCCTCGATCGGGAGGATCTTCGAGATGACGCCCTTGTTGCCGTGACGGCCGGCGAGCTTGTCACCGTCGGTGATCTTGCGCTTCTGGGCGACGTAGACGCGGACCAGCTGGTTCACGCCCGGGGGAAGCTCGTCGCCCTCCTCGCGGTCGAAGACGCGGACGCCGATGATCTTGCCGATCTCGCCGTGCGGCACCTTGAGCGAGGTGTCACGGACCTCACGGGCCTTCTCGCCGAAGATCGCGCGGAGCAGGCGCTCCTCCGGGGTCAGCTCGGTCTCGCCCTTCGGGGTGACCTTGCCGACCAGGATGTCGCCGGCGACGACCTCGGCACCGATGCGGATGATGCCGCGCTCGTCGAGGTCGGCGAGGACCTCCTCGGAGACGTTCGGGATGTCCCGGGTGATCTCCTCGGGGCCGAGCTTGGTGTCACGGGCGTCGACCTCGTGCTCCTCGATGTGGATCGAGGAGAGGACGTCGTCCTGCACGAGGCGCTGCGACAGGATGATCGCGTCCTCGTAGTTGTGGCCCTCCCACGGCATGAACGCGACGAGCAGGTTCTTGCCGAGCGCCATCTCGCCGTCTTCGGTGGCGGGCCCGTCGGCGAGGACCTGGCCCTCGATGACGCGGTCGCCCTCGTCCACGACGACCTTCTGGTTCACAGAGGTGCCCTGGTTGGAGCGGGAGAACTTGTGCAGGCGGTACGTGATGTACGTGCCGTCGTCGTTGGCGACCGTGATGTAGTCGGCCGACAGCTCCTGGACGACGCCGTCCTTCTCGGCCTTGAGCACGTCGCCGGCGTCGGTGGCGCAGCGGTACTCCATGCCGGTGCCGACGAGCGGGGCCTCCGACTTGATGAGCGGAACGGCCTGGCGCATCATGTTCGCGCCCATGAGGGCACGGTTGGCGTCGTCGTGCTCGAGGAACGGGATCATGGCGGTCGCGACCGACACCATCTGGCGCGGCGAGACGTCCATGTAGTCCACGTCCGACGGCTCGACGTAGTCGACCTCGCCGCCGCGCTTGCGGACCAGGACGCGGTTCTCGGAGAAGCGGAGCTCGTCGTCGAGCGCGGCGTTGGCCTGCGCGATGACGAAGCGGTCCTCCTCGTCGGCGGTGACGTAGTCGACCTCGTCGGTGACCTGGCCGTCGACGACCTTGCGGTAGGGCGTCTCGATGAAGCCGAACGCGTTGACGCGGCCGTACGAGGCGAGCGAACCGATCAGACCGATGTTCGGGCCTTCGGGGGTCTCGATCGGGCACATGCGTCCGTAGTGGGACGGGTGCACGTCTCGGACCTCGAAGCCGGCCCGCTCACGGGACAGACCACCGGGACCCAGCGCCGAGAGACGACGCTTGTGCGTCAGACCCGACAGCGGGTTGTTCTGGTCCATGAACTGGGACAGCTGGCTGGTGCCGAAGAACTCCTTGATGGAGGCGACGACCGGCCGGATGTTGATCAGGGTCTGCGGCGTGATCGCCTCGACGTCCTGGGTGGTCATCCGCTCGCGGACGACGCGCTCCATGCGGGCCAGACCCGTGCGGACCTGGTTCTGGATGAGCTCGCCGACGTTGCGCAGACGACGGTTGCCGAAGTGGTCGATGTCGTCGGTCTCGACGACGATCTCGTTGCCGTTCTCGCCGATCGTCTCGACCTCGCCCGCGTGGAGCTTCACGAGGTACTTGATCGTGGCGATGATGTCGTCGGTGGTGAGGACACCGGCGTCCAGCGGCTCGTCGGCGCCGAGCTTCTTGTTCACCTTGTAGCGGCCGACCTTCGCGAGGTCGTAGCGCTTCGGGTTGAAGTAGAGGTTCTCGAGCAGCGTCTGAGCGGCCTCGCGGGTCGGCGGCTCGCCCGGACGGAGCTTGCGGTAGATGTCGAGCAGCGCGTCGTCCTGGCCCTGGGTGTGGTCCTTCTCCAGGGTGGCGCGCATGGACTCGTACTCGCCGAACTCCTGCAGGATCTGCTCGGTGGTCCAACCGAGGGCCTTCAGGAGGACGGTGACCGACTGCTTGCGCTTGCGGTCGATGCGGACGCCGACGAGGTCGCGCTTGTCGATCTCCATCTCCAGCCAGGCACCCCGGGACGGGATGATCTTGGCGGAGAAGATGTCCTTGTCGGAGGTCTTGTCGATCGACGAGTCGAAGTAGACGCCCGGCGAACGGACCAGCTGCGACACCACGACGCGCTCGGTGCCGTTGATGACGAAGGTGCCCTTGTTGGTCATGAGCGGGAAGTCGCCCATGAAGACCGTCTGGGACTTGATCTCGCCGGTCTCGTTGTTGGTGAACTCGGCGGTGACGAAGAGCGGGGCGCCGTACGTGAAGTCACGGTCCTTGCACTCGTCGATCGAGTTCTTCGGCGGCTCGAAGCGGTGGTCGCGGAAGGTCAGCGACATCGACCCGGAGAAGTCCTCGATCGGGGAGATCTCCTCGAAGATCTCCTCCAGACCGGACTTCGTGGGGACGTCCTGTCCCGACTCAAGGGCAGCCTCGACGCGAGCCTTCCAGGCGGCGTTGCCGAGCAGCCAGTCAAAGCTCTCGGTCTGCAGCGCGAGGAGGTTCGGAACCTCGAGGGGCTCCTTGATCTTTGCAAAGGAGATGCGCAGCGGGGCGGTGCTTGCGCCGTTGTTCGTATTGGTCGAGGCGTTGCGCGAGGCGGCCAAGAGGGGGTCCTTCCGAGGGCTCGGACTCACTACGCGCGTACCGGTCCCCAGCAAGGCTTCACGGCAGACTTTTCCTGAACCGGCCAAAAGGCCAGGTCAGACAGGGTCGGCTTACGAAGCTGATGCGAAGGTATGCCCCTGGTGACGGGCAGGGGGCAGCTAACAGGCAGCGCAAAGGGTCAGTGTAGCCACTTGGCTCACTGATGTCCAGGGCGAGTTCTTCGCGACCCTCGTTGCTCTCAACTCCGCGGTACCCCGCGCCGTACGGCGCACCTCGATACTGCCCGTTCGGTCGTCGATCCATGCCTCGGAAAACGGATCGATGTGACGACGCGTCCTGAGAATTGCGCGCTGCGTGCGGTTCGTCAAGGGCCCCGACCCGCGGGGCGCACGGCGAAGATCACCATACTCCGCTTCCGGAGGCCCTCGGGACGCCCGCCACGCCCCTTCCGGAGAACGCCGAGAGGCGACCACCCAGATGGATGATCGCCTCTCGGGGCCTCCGCGTTACACGGGGGCGTGAGTCAGCTCAGCGACTCGAAACGGTCTTACTTGACCGTGACGCTGGCGCCGGCGGCCTTGAGGGACTCGGCAGCCTTCTCGGCGGCCTCCTTCGTGACCTTCTCGAGGACCGGCTTCGGGGTGCCGTCGACGAGGTCCTTGGCCTCCTTGAGGCCCAGGGAGGTGAGCTCGCGCACGACCTTGATGACCTGGATCTTCTTGTCGCCGGCACCCTCGAGGATGACGTCGAACTCGTCCTGCTCCTCGACAGCGCCACCGGCGTCGCCACCGGCGGCGGCCGGACCGGCAACGGCGACGGCCGCGGCGGCGGTGACGTCGAACTTCTCCTCGAAGGCCTTCACGAACTCGGAGAGCTCGATGAGGGTCATCTCCTCGAACTGGGCGAGGAGGTCGTCCTGAGAGAGCTTCGCCATGATGGGCGATCCTTCCACTAATTCGGCAGGTGCCGGATGTATGTAGAGGCGGGCGTAACGGCCCGCTGCGACCCGCGCACGAGAGCGGCGCGGATCAATGCGCGAGCCGAATTACTCGGCACCGCCCTGCTCGGCGAGCTTGACGCGAAGCGCTTCCGCGGTGCGGACGAACTTCGACGGCAGCGCCTGGAAGAGCGAGGCAGCCTGGGACTGCTTGCCCTTGAACGCGCCGGCCAGCTTGCTGAGCAGAACCTCGCGGGACTCGAGGTCCGCAAGCTTCTTGATCTCGTCGGCGGTCAGCGCCTTGCCGTCAAGGACACCGCCCTTGATGACGAGATTCGGGTTCTCCTTGGCGAAGTCACGAAGACCCTTCGCCGACTCCACCGGGTCACCGGTGATGAAGGCAGCGCCCGTCGGACCGGTGAACTGGTCGTCGAGCGAGGTGATCCCGGCCTCGTTGGCCGCAATCTTGGTCAGCGTGTTCTTCACCACGGCGTACTGGGCGTTCTCACCGAGCGAACGACGCAGCGTCTTGAGCTGCGCCACGGTGAGACCCCGGTACTCGGTCAGCACGACGGCGTTCGAGCTCTGGAACTTGTCCTTGAGCTCGGCTACCGCGGCAGCCTTGTCGGGCCTTGCCATGAGCGTCGGCCTCCTTCCGGGTGATGGGACCGCGCAGAAGGGGCTGAACAAAACAAAACGCCCCGGGCGCAGGCGCACGGGGCACAGCTCGACCGAATCGAAGGATCCGGGAACTCTTCCACAGTCACCTGCGCGGGTCGCTCGCATCTCAGCGAATCCTTCGGCCACCGCACCGTGAAGGCACAGCGACGACCAGCGGTCTTTGGCTTCTGTGAAAGAGTACGCGACCGGTTCGGCTTCGGGCAAATCAGCCCTGGCCGAGGTCCTTCAGCATCTTGAAGAGGTCCATGGTGTCCGCGGCCGGCGGGGCCTGGACGGCGGCCTTGACGCCGTAGTCGCTGTAGTCGGCCCGGATCCGCACGGTGCCCTCGGCCATCTTCATGTCGACGTCCATGCGTGCCGGGTAGCCGTCCTCGGTGACCCAGAGTTCGGTGTCGTAGCCCTTGAGGCCCGCCTTCTTCATGCTGTCGACGAGCTTGTCGTGCTCCTCCTTGGAGAGGAGCTTCGAAGACTCGTTGGCCGCCAGCATCTGCTCGAAGGTGAGCGCGCCCTTGTAGTGCTCGGTCTGCATCCCGTTGACCTTCTCGGCACCCACGTGCTTCAGGTCCGGGGAGTCCAGGAGCAGGGCCAGCTGCTGCGCGGGGTCCTGGTTCATGTTCTCCAGGCCGCCGGTCATCTGCTTCTGCAGCGCCGCGTCACCGGACGCCTCGGCCATGGCCTTCATGTCCAGCTTCATCCAGCGCTTGCCGTCCATCTTGTCGGCCTGCGCGGCACCCATGTCCATGTACATGATGTTGTCGAGCATGATCATGCGCATCTGCTCGGGCCCGCCCTCGCCGGCACCGGCCAGCATGGAGGCCTTCATCGTCATGTCCATCGTCGCCGGGCCCCAGCCCATGACGCCGTCCATCTCCATGGTGCCCGCCTGAGCGTCGACACCCTCCATGTCGATGGTCATCTTCACCTTGGCGGCCTTGGCCGCCGAGGTCTTCTCGTACGCGGCCTGGATGACCTTCGTGGCGCTCTGGGGGCTCTCGGAGCCCGCCTTCGCCTCCCCGTCGTCCTGACAGCCCGCGACACCCGTCACGACGGCCGCGGCCGTCAGGGCGACTCCCACGCGCTTCCATGCGGACTTGCTCATCTGCGTTCCCACCCCGTTTGTTCATGCCTTTACGGTCTCTTGAACCGTAGCAAAGGGCCGGCCCCGCACCTCCGGAGAGGTGCGGGGCCGGCTGACCACTCAGTGAGTCCGTGGGACTCAGACCGCGGCCGGGTCCTCCTCGACGAGGAGGTTGCGGGTGCGGTTGGAGTCCAGCGGGATGCCGGGGCCCATCGTCGTCGTGATGGTCGCCTTCTTGATGTAGCGACCCTTCGCGGCGGACGGCTTCAGACGGAGGATCTCCTCCAGCGCCGCGGCGTAGTTCTCGACCAGCTTCGTCTCGTCGAAGGAGACCTTGCCGATGACGAAGTGCAGGTTCGAGTGCTTGTCGACGCGGAACTCGATCTTGCCGCCCTTGATGTCGTTGACGGCCTTCGCGACATCGGGGGTGACGGTGCCGACCTTGGGGTTCGGCATGAGACCACGCGGGCCGAGGACGCGGCCGAGGCGGCCGACCTTGCCCATGAGGTCCGGGGTGGCCACAACGGCGTCGAACTCGTTCAGGCGGTTGCCCTTGGAGATCTCGTCGATGAGCTCGTCGGAGCCGACGATGTCGGCGCCCGCGGCAATCGCGGCCTCGGCACGCTCACCGGTCGCGAAGACCAGGACCCGGGCGGTCTTGCCGGTGCCGTGCGGAAGGTTCACGGTGCCACGGACCATCTGGTCGGCCTTGCGCGGGTCGACACCCAGGCGGAAGGCGACCTCGACGGTGCCGTCGAACTTCGTGGTGGCGGTGTCCTTGGCGAGACGGACGGCCTCGAGGGGGGCGTAGTTCCGCTCGCGGTCGACCTTGGCGTCCGCGCTGCGGAGAGCCTTGCTGCGCTTCACTGCTTCTCCTGTTGTTTCAGGTGTGGAGTCGTGGTGCGGACCGCGCCGGCCCTACCACTGAGGTCAAACGGGGGTGATCAGCCCTCGACCGTGATGCCCATGGAGCGGGCGGTGCCAGCGATGATCTTGGACGCGGCGTCCAGGTCGTTGGCGTTGAGGTCGGGGAGCTTGACCGTGGCGATCTCGCGGACCTGGGCGGCCGTGAGCTTGGCGACCTTGGTCTTGTGCGGCTCGCCGGAGCCCTTCTCCACACCCGCGGCCTTGAGGATCAGCTTGGCGGCCGGCGGGGTCTTGGTGATGAAGGTGAAGGTGCGGTCTTCGTAGACCGTGATCTCCACCGGCACGACCATGCCGCGCTGCGACTCGGTCGCAGCGTTGTAGGCCTTGCAGAACTCCATGATGTTGACGCCGTGCTGACCCAGCGCGGGGCCGACCGGCGGGGCCGGGTTGGCCGCACCGGCGTTGATCTGGAGCTTGATAAGCCCCGTGACCTTCTTCTTCTTGGGAGGCATTGCTTTCTCTCCGGGTCCTAGTGAGAGTGTTCAGCCCGTCATCCGGTCATCCGGATGCAGGCATACCGCACAACGATAACGGGTATGGTCGTGCGGCTAAAAACCGAGCAGGTCAGAGCGTCTCCCGCGTGCGGGAAGCACTCCTCGGGAGCGCCGCTCTGACCTGGTCGGAAGACGGTGAGATCAGTTCTTCTGGATCTGGTCGAAGCTGAGCTCGACCGGGGTCTCGCGACCGAAGATCTCGACGAGGCCCTTGACCTTCTTCGAGTCCGGGTTGATCTCGTTGATCGTGGCCTGGAGGGTCGCGAACGGGCCGTCGGTGACGGTGACCGAGTCGCCGACCTCGAAGTCCAGGACCTGAACCTCCAGCTTGCGGGCCGGAGCCGGCTTGCCCTCGGCCTCGGCGGCCTCGCGGGCGGCCTTCTCCTCGGCCTCCGGGGCGAGCATCTTGACGATCTCGTCCAGGGTCAGCGGGTACGGGTCGTAGGCGTTGCCCACGAAGCCGGTGACGCCGGGGGTGTTGCGGACGACGCCCCAGGACTCGTTCGTCAGGTCCATGCGGACGAGGACGTAGCCCGGGAGCTTGTTCTGCTTGACGTTCTTGCGCTCGCCGCCCTTGATCTGGACGATCTCTTCCTCGGGGACCTCGGCCTGGTAGATGAAGTCCTCGACGTTGAGCGAAACGGCACGCTGTTCGAGGTTGGCCTTCACGCGCTTCTCGTAGCCCGCGTAGGTGTGGATGACGTACCACTCGCCCGGGAGGGTGCGCAGTTCCTCGCGGAGCGCGGCGACCGGGTCGACCGGGGCGGCCGGCTCGGCCTCCTCCGCGGTCTCTTCCTCGGCGGCCTCGACCTCGTCGACCTCGACGGCGGTGTCCTCAGCAGCAGCGTCGGCCTGGTCCTCGGCGGCGGCCTCGACGGTGTCCAGCTCGTCCTTGACGGACTCGGACTCGAAGGCGTCGTTCAGGTTCGCGTCAGACACGGTGGCTGCTTCTTCCTGCGATACAGATGGGGTGGAACAAAAAGTCAGCCGAAGACGTACTTGACTGCTTCCTGGAAGCCATAGTCAATCACGGTGACAAGGCCGATCATGATGACGACGAAGACAATCACCACGGTGGTGTACGTCGTCAGCTGGCTGCGCGTGGGCCAGACGACCTTGCGGAGCTCAGCGATGATCTGGCGGTAGAAGAGCGCGAGGCGGCCGAAGGGGCCCTTCTTTCCGCGCTTCCCGCCCTTGCGGGACTTCTTCTTCGACTCTGTGGTCTCGTCGTCGGCATCAGGCATGTCGATGGAGCCTACGGCGTCCGTCACGATCTCTCACCTGATTCCGGGTCGGCCGTGCCGCGCCCGGGTGGAGCCGCACGGCGGTGCAATGAAGTACGTACATGCGCACAACACCTGGCGGTGTGTGTAGCAGGGCCGGAGGGACTTGAACCCCCAACCGCCGGTTTTGGAGACCGGTGCTCTACCAATTGAGCTACGACCCTTTGTCGGTTCCCCTAACCTACCGCATCCTGAGATGTGGTCGGTGCGGGCCAACGAGCAGTGAGCATACGTGGTCATGGGCCCCTACGTCGAACAGAAAGCGCGCCGACCTGCCGACGGACGCGCGTACGACCGGGAATGACCGTTCCTGTCCGGTCCGTGAAACCTGTGTGCCGGGCCTCGACGGGGTCTGGGACGATGGCCCGTATGAGCGCTGCTACCCCTCCCACCGAGCGTCGGGTCTCCGCCCGGATCGGTGCGATCTCCGAGTCCGCCACCCTCGCCGTCGACGCCAAGGCCAAGGCCCTCAAGGCCGCCGGCCGTCCGGTGATCGGTTTCGGCGCGGGTGAGCCCGACTTCCCGACGCCGGACTACATCGTCGAAGCGGCCGTCGAGGCCTGCAAGAACCCGAAGTACCACCGCTACACGCCGGCCGGTGGCCTGCCCGAGCTGAAGGCCGCGATCGCCGCCAAGACGCTGCGCGACTCCGGCTACGAGGTCGACGCCTCCCAGATCCTGGTGACCAACGGCGGCAAGCAGGCGATCTACGAGGCCTTCGCCGCGATCCTCGACCCGGGCGACGAGGTCATCGTTCCGGCTCCGTACTGGACGACCTACCCCGAGTCGATCCGCCTCGCGGGCGGTGTGCCGGTGGAGGTGGTCGCCGACGAGACCACCGGCTACCGGGTGTCGGTTGAGCAGTTGGAGGCGGCCCGCACGGAGAAGACCAAGGTCGTCCTCTTCGTCTCCCCCTCGAACCCGACCGGCGCGGTCTACAGCGAGGCGGACGCCGAGGCGATCGGCCGCTGGGCCGTCGAGCACGGCCTGTGGGTCCTGACCGACGAGATCTACGAGCACCTGGTCTACGGCGAGGCGAAGTTCACCTCGCTGCCGGCGATCGTGCCCGAGCTGCGCGACAAGTGCATCGTGGTCAACGGCGTGGCGAAGACGTACGCGATGACGGGCTGGCGCGTCGGGTGGATCGTGGGCCCGAAGGACGTCGTGAAGGCGGCGACGAACCTGCAGTCGCACGCCACGTCCAACGTGAGCAACGTCGCGCAGGTGGCCGCGCTCGCCGCCGTCTCCGGCAACCTGGACGCGGTGGCGGAGATGCGCACCGCCTTCGACCGCCGCCGCCAGACGATCGTGCGGATGCTGAACGAGATCGAGGGCGTGTACTGCCCGACGCCCGAGGGCGCGTTCTACGCGTACCCCTCGGTGAAGGGCCTGCTCGGCAAGGAGATCCGCGGCAGGCGTCCGCAGGACTCGGTCGAGCTGGCCGCCCTGATCCTGGACGAGGCCGAGGTCGCGGTCGTCCCGGGCGAGGCCTTCGGCACCCCGGGCTACCTGCGCCTCTCGTACGCGCTCGGTGACGAGGACCTGGTGGAGGGCGTGTCCCGGATCCAGAAGCTCCTCGCCGAGGCGACCGACTGACGCCGCTCGCGACGGGCCCCCGGTTCTCCGGAACCGGGGGCCCGTTTTTGCGTTCTAGCAAGGTCCCGATCGGGGAAAAGGGGTGTCTTGGTCCATTCGGGTGCGGCAGGATCGGCCAATGCCGGCCTTTTCAGGGGAACGCACCCCGACCACCCAGGACGCCCCGCGCGACGTCACCCTGCTGCCCAAGGCCCATCTGCACCTGCACTTCACCGGTTCGATGCGGCCCGCCACGCTCATCGAACTGGCCGACAAGTACGGCGTGCACCTGCCGGAGGCCTTGAGCAGCGGTACGCCCCCGAAACTACGGGCGACCGACGAACGCGGCTGGTTCCGCTTCCAGCGGCTGTACGACATCGCCCGCTCCTGCCTGCGCACGCCGGAGGACATCCAGCGCCTCGTCCGGGAGGCGGCCCAGGAGGACGTCAGGGACGGCTCGGGCTGGCTGGAGATACAGGTCGACCCCACCTCGTACGCCCCTCACCTCGGCGGGCTCATCCCGGCGCTGGAGGTCATCCTCGACGCGGTCGACACGGCCTCGCGCGAGACCGGCCTCGGGATGCGGGTGCTGGTCGCCGCGAACCGGATGAAGCACCCGCTGGAGGCGCGTACGCTCGCCCGGCTCGCCGTGCGGTACGCGGACCGGGGCGTGGTCGGCTTCGGGCTCTCGAACGACGAGCGGCGGGGCATGGCCAGGGACTTCGACCGTGCCTTCGCGATCGCGCGCGAGGGCGGTCTGCTCGCCGCCCCGCACGGCGGCGAGTTGACGGGGCCCGCGTCGGTCCGGGACTGCCTGGACGACCTGAGGGCGGCCCGGGTCGGTCACGGGGTGCGGTCGGCGGAGGATCCGCGGCTGCTGCGCAAGCTCGCCGAGAAGGGTGTGACCTGCGAGGTCTGCCCGTCGTCGAACGTGGCGCTGGGCGTGTACGAGAAGCACGAGGACGTCCCGCTCCGGGCGCTCTTCGAGGCGGGGGTGCCGATGGCGCTGGGCGCGGACGACCCGCTTCTCTTCGGTTCCCGGCTCGCCGCGCAGTACGAGATCGCCCGCCGGCACCACGCGTTCACGGACGCGGACCTCGCGGAGTTGGCGCGCCAGTCGGTGCGGGGCTCGGCGGCCCCCGAGGACGTACGGGCGAAGCTGCTCTCGGGGATCGACGACTGGCTGGCGCTGCCGGTGGCCTGACGCCCTCCGGCCCGTGCCGCGCGGAGGGTGTCGGGGCCGCGTGCGGGGCGTCAGAGGCTGACGCCGACCATCACGGGTTCGTTGACCAGGGTGATCCCGAAGGCGTCCCGGACGCCCACCACGACCTCGCGGGCGAGGGCGAGCAGGTCCTCGGTGCTGGCCTCGCCGCGGTTGGTGAGGGCGAGCGTGTGCTTGGTCGAGATCCGGGCGGGCCCGGAGCCGTACCCCTTGGTGAAGCCGGCGCGGTCGATGAGCCAGGCGGCCGAGGTCTTCACGGCGCCGTCCCCGCCCGCCGGGAAGGCCGGCGGGGCGATGTCGGGACCGAGCCGCTCGGCCACGCGCGCGAGGAAGGCCGTGTGCTCCTCCGCCGTCAGGATCGGGTTGGTGAAGAAGGAGCCGGCGGACCAGGTGTCGTGGTCCGCGGGGTCCAGCACCATGCCCTTGCCGGCCCGCAGCCGCAGCACGGTCTCGCGGGCGGTGGCGAGCGGCACCCGGTCCCCGGCCTCGACGCCCAGCTCGCGGGCGGTCTCGGCGTACTTGATCGGCGCGGAGAGCCCGCCGGCGTCCTCCAGCAGGAAACGGACCCGGAGCACGACGTACCGGTCGGGCTGGTCCTTGAAGAGGCTGTGGCGGTACGAGAAGGCGCACTCGGCGTTGGTGAGGGTGACCGTCTCCTCGGCACGGCGGTCGTAGGCGACGACCTCCGTGATGGTGGCGGAGACGTCCTGCCCGTAGGCGCCGACGTTCTGGATCGGGGTCGCGCCCGCGGAGCCGGGGATGCCCGCCAGGCACTCGATCCCGGCGAGCCCGGCCTCGACGGTCCGGGCCACGGCGTCCGTCCAGACCTCGCCGGCGGCGAGCTCCAGGTGGGTCCCGTCGAGCGAGAAGCCGGTGGTGGCGATGTGCAGCGCCGTGCCGTCGAAGCCCTTGTCCCCGACGATCAGGTTGGAGCCGCCACCGATGAGCAGCAGCGGGGTCCCGGCGGCGTCGGCCGCACGGACCGCCGCGATGACCTCGTCGTCGGTGGTGGCGGTGACGAGCCGGGTGGCGGGGCCGCCGAGCCGGAAGGTGGTCAGGGGCGCGAGGGGGGCGTCCGCGTTCTGCTCGGGTCCGGCCGCCCCGGAGGCAGCGGGGCAGCGAGGCAGCCGGACAGGGACG
>NZ_JBHYMF010000154.1:0-16868 GCF_042742855.1 Streptomyces sp. NPDC058877
TGAGGTCCTCCGCGACGTCGTCCCGGTGGAGGCCCGCTAGTCGGAGCCCCCGCGAGAGGCGAAAAGCGCCCCGCCGCCGATCCCCCCACGGGTCGGCGAGCGGGGCGCTTCCCATATCCCCGGTGCGGATTCCCCCCACGGGATCCGGGCCGGGCGTCTGGTGCGCGGTCTGCCGGGGTACGTACGGGAGGGCCGCTCAAAGCTCCCCGTGCACGTGCCCCGGCCGCGCTTGCCTGGGACGTCCCCCAAGACATCCCATGAACGTCCCCCAAGACGTTCTTCGGCATCGCCCACTTAGACTCGCGAACAGCCCAGATGGTTACCCCCCAATATCTGTGATCTAGATCTCTTTGTGAAGGTCCTGTGCGTCACACGTAACCGAATTCACGTGAAGTGACGCAGACGAAGGCTGTTGGACACGACGAACACGGACGAAAGGGCCATGGCCAGACCCGCAATCATCGGGTTGAGGAGTCCGGCCGCCGCGAGGGGGAGCGCGGCGAGGTTGTAGCCGAAGGCCCAGCCGAGGTTGCCCCGGATCGTCGCCAAGGTCCGTCGGGCGAGTCGGATGGCGTCGGCCGCGACCCGGAGGTCGCCCCGGACGAGCGTCAGGTCGCTCGCCGCGATGGCCGCGTCGGTCCCCGTGCCCATGGCGAGCCCGAGGTCGGCCGTGGCGAGCGCGGCGGCGTCGTTCACCCCGTCGCCGACCATCGCGACCGTCCGTCCTTCCGCGCGGAGCCGCCGGATCACTTCGGCCTTCTCCTCGGGCAGCACCTCCGCGATCACTTCGTCGATGCCCACCTCGGTCGCCACGGCCTCCGCCACCGCCCGGTGGTCCCCGGTGAGCAGGACGGGGCGCAGTCCCAGGGCGCGCAGCCGGGCGACCGCTTCGGCGCTGGTGTCCTTGACGGCGTCGGCGACGGTCAGGCTGCCCCGGGCCGCCCCGTCCCAGGCGACGTGGACGGCACCGGGCTCCGTCGTTCCGGGCGCTTCGATCCCTTCGGAGGCGAGCAGGGCGGCCCGCCCGACGAGGACGAGCCGGCCCTCGACCGAACCGCGGACGCCGAGCCCGGGAACGTTCTCGAAGGTCTTCGGTGCGGGGAGCTTGCCGCAGCGCTCGGCGGCGGCCTCCGCGACCGCACGGGCGACCGGGTGCTCGGAGGAGTGCTCCAAGGCCCCCGCGAGCCGCAGCAGCTCGGTCTCGTCGGTGGCGTCGGTGCCGTACCGCCCGCCGTACACGCGGATGCCGGTCAGCTGCATCCGGCCGGTGGTGACCGTGCCGGTCTTGTCCAGGACGACGGTGTCGACGCGCCGGGTGGACTCCAGGACCTCGGGTCCCTTGATGAGGATGCCGAGCTGGGCGCCGCGGCCGGTGCCGACCATGAGGGCGGTCGGGGTGGCGAGGCCGAGGGCGCAGGGGCAGGCGATGATCAGGACGGCGACGGCGGCGGTGAAGGCGGCGGTGACGTCGTCCGTCACGAGGAGCCAGGTGACGAGGGTGCCCAGGGCGATCAGGAGCACCACCGGCACGAAGACGGCGGAGATCCGGTCGGCGAGCCGCTGTACCTCGGCCTTGCCGCCCTGGGCCTCCTCGACGAGCTTCGCGATCCGGGCGAGTTGGGTGTCGGCGCCGACCCGGGTGGCCTCGACGAGGAGTCGCCCCGAGGCGTTGACGCAGCCGCCGGTGACGGTGGAGCCGGGGGCCACGTCGAGGGGCAGCGACTCCCCGGTGAGCAGGGAGGCGTCGACGGCGGAGGTGCCTTCGGTGACGGTGCCGTCGGTGGCGATCTTCTCGCCGGGGCGCACGACGAAACGGTCGCCGGTCCGTAGGTCGTCGACCGGGATCCGCACCTCCCGGCCCCCGCGCAGGACCGCCACGTCCTTGGCGCCGAGCTCCATCAGGGCACGGAGGGCGGAGCCGGCCTTCCGCTTGGCGCGGGCCTCCAGGTAGCGGCCCAGCAGGATGAAGGTGACGACTCCGGCGGCGACCTCCAGGTAGATCGCGGAGGAGGCGTGGGCCCGGTCGGCGGTGAGGTCGAAGCCGTGGCGCATCCCGGGGGCGCCGGCATCGCCGAAGAAGAGGGCCCAGAGGGACCAGCCGTAGGCGGCGAGGGTGCCGATCGAGACGAGGGTGTCCATGGTGGCCGTGCCGTGCCGGAGGTTGGTCCAGGCGGCCCGGTGGAAGGGAAGTCCGCCCCACACGACGACAGGGGAGGCCAGGGTGAGCGAGAGCCACTGCCAGTCGTCGAACTGGAGCGAGGGGACCATGGCCAGCAGGACCACGGGTGCGGCGAGGACCGCGGAGACGACGAGCCGCCGCCGCAGGGCGGCGAGCTCGGGGTCCTGGTCCTGCTCCGCTCCGTGCCCTTCGCCGGGCGCGGGTTCCGGCGGTGCGGGTTCCTCGGCGGTGTAACCGGTCTTCACGACGGTGGCGATCAGGTCGTCGACCGGGAGCTCCGGCGGGTGCTCGACCCTGGCCCTCTCGGTCGCGTAGTTGACCGTCGCCGTCACCCCGTCCAGCCGGTTGAGCTTCTTCTCGATCCGGGCGGCGCAGGAGGCGCAGGTCATGCCACCGATCGTCAGCTCGGTGATCGTGGACGTCATGGGCGTTTCCCAACGAGAGCAGGGTCGTACCCAGTAACGGTACGACCTTGCGGAGCGCTGGGGCGGGGGCGGTCAGACCAGCTCGTAGCCGGCCTCGTCGACGGCGGCGCGGACGGCCTCCACGTCGAGCGGCGCCCCGGAGACGACGGTGACCCGGCCGGTCTCGGCGACGGCCGTGACCGAGGAGACGCCGGGGATCTCGGAGATCTCGCTGGAGACCGCACCTTCGCAGTGGCCGCAGGTCATGCCCTTGACCTGGTAGACGGTGGTGAGTTCGGTCTTCGTCTCTGCGGTCATGGTGCTCTCCTCTTGGTTCAGGGTCCTACGGATTTCAGGTTATACCCCTAGGGGGTATGAAATCCAGTCGCGGCCGATGCGTGGCGCGCGCGTGCTCCCGGTCGCGCCCGGCGGAGGGGTTCCGCGGGGGTGGGTCGGTGCTCCGGTGGCGGTCGGGCGCGCTTCCGGCGTCCCGTACCGCTCGGACGCCTGACGCGGGTGCGCGGCCGGACCCTATGGTAAACACCCGATATGTCGCATTCGGGGAGCATGCTCATTCTGATCATGGCGATCGCCGTCCTGGCGCCGCTGCTCGCCTATGGGGTGGGGCGCTGGCTCCCCGTCCCCCTCGTCATCTTCGAGATCCTGCTCGGCATCCTCGTCGGCCCCGATGTCCTGGGGTGGGCGCACACCGATCCGCTGATCGACGGGTTCTCGGAACTCGGCCTCACCATGCTGATCTTCCTGGCGGGCTACGAGATCGAATTCGGCAAGGTGCGCGGCGACACCCTCCGGCGCTCCGTGTGGGCCTGGCTGATCGCCCTCGGTCTCGGGCTCCTCGCCGGCGTCCTGCTCGGCGGCGGCTACACCAAGGGCGTCTTCATCGGCGTCGCCCTGACCAGCACCGCCCTCGGCACCGTCCTGCCGGTGCTGCGGGACGCCGGCGACCTCCACGGGCGGTTCGGCTCGGTCGTCATGGCCTTCGGTGCGGTCGGCGAGTTCGGCCCGATCATCGCCATGGCCCTGCTGCTCAGCGGGCGGGGCGCCGCCGAGTCCACCGCGCTCCTCGCCGCCTTCGCCGCGCTCACGGCGGCGGCCGTGTTCTGGGCGCTGCGACCCCGTCCGCCGTGGTTCGCCAACGTGATCGCCAAGACCCTGCACACCAGCGGTCAGTTCGCCGTCCGCTTCGTCTTCCTGTTGCTCGCCCTGATGCTCGGGGCGTCGACGGCGCTCGGACTGGACGTGCTCCTCGGTGCCTTCGCCGCCGGACTCATCACCCGGCTCGTGCTCACCGGGGCCGCGCCCGACTCCGGGCCGCAGATCCTGGAGAAGGTCGAGGGCGTCGGCTTCGGCTTCCTGGTACCCGTCTTCTTCGTGGTGACCGGGATCGAGTTCGACCTGGACTCGCTCCTCCACGGGGGCAGGGTCCTGATCCTGCTGCCGGTGTTCCTGCTGCTCTTCCTCGTGGTGCGCGGTGCGCCGATCTGGTTCCTCGCCCCCCGGGACCTCGACCGCAGGGACCGCAGCGGGCTCGTGCTCTACGGTTCCACCGCGCTGCCGCTCGTCGTCGCGATCACCACCATCGGCGTCGACGACCAGGAGATGACGGCCGGCGAAGCGGCGGCGCTCGTCGGGGCCGGCATGCTCTCCGTGCTCGTCTTCCCGCTGATCGCCCTGAGGCTGCGGGCGCGGGCCGGGGAGGAGGCGCGACCGCCGGAGCCGGTCAGCGGGTCCGAGTCGTGGTGACCGGTCCTTCGCTCGCGGAGGGTCCTTCGACCAGGGGGCAGAGGTAGCGCAGGAGGACGGTCTTCAGTTCGGCGATCGTCGCCTCCCGCTCGGCCCCCTCGGGGGCGGCCAGGATCAGGTCCAGGCCGCCCTTGAAGATCGCGAAGGTCATGTTGGCGATGCGGGAGCGTTCCTCGACGGGCAGTGCGGGGGCGTAGTGGCCGATGACCTCCTGCACCCGGGCGAGCAGATTGGCGTGCAGGGCGTCGTGCTCCTCGGTGATCCGGCCGGGCACCTCCGAGCCGTGCATCAGGGCGAGGAAGGCGGGGTTCTCGCAGTTGAAGGCGATCAGCGGGTCGACCGTGACGTCCAGCATCTCGGGCAGCGGCAGGGCCAGGTTGGCCGGGGTGAACGCCTGGCCGTGGGCCTCCCGCATCTCGGTCAGCAGGCGCTCGCCGAGCTCGATCGCGATGGCCTCCTTGTTGGGGAAGTACTGGTAGAGCGTGCCGGGCGAAACGCTCGCCTCCCGAGCGATCGCATTGGTGCTGGTCGCCGTGTATCCCTGCGCGCAGAAGACGTTCGCGGCGGCCTGGAGCAGCTGCGCGATGCGGCGCTCGCCACGCGCCTGGCGGCGGCGCGGCTTCGTTTCCCCGGACAGGGCTTCGGACACGTCTTCGGGCATGGCTGTCCCCCGTTCTCCTCGACGTGTTTGACAAACACGAGAGGTCGCTCGCATTCTTGTGAAACGCGAGTGATCACTCGTGTTTGCCAGTCTATGGCAATGGGCGGCCCATGCGACCTGCCGGGAAGCGCGCGCACGGGTCACGGTGAAGGGGACACCGCGTCATGTCCGAAGTCAAGAAAGCTGGGTCCGGCGGCGGGCGCGGCGGGGGATGGACGCGGTTCGTGACCGCACGCCCGCGCCTCACCCTCCTGGTCGCCCTGGTGCTCACCGCCCTCGCCGTCCTGGCGGGCGGCGGCGTCGCCGACCGCATGGGCAGCGGCGGTTGGGAGGACCCCGCCGCCGAGTCCACCTATGCCACCGGGGTCCTGGAGCGGCAGTTCCCCGGCTCCCAGCCGAACGTGCTCCTGCTCGTCGACGCGGGGGACCTCGGGGTCGACGCCCCGGCCGTCAGCGCCGAGGCCCGGCGGCTCGCCGAGCGGCTCGATGCCGAACCCGGCGTCGACGGCGTCGGCTCCTACTGGTCCACCGGCTCGCCCGCCCTCCGCTCCGAGGACGGGCACCGGGCCGTGATAGGCGCCCGGATCGCGGGAGAGGAGAAGGAAGCCGCCGCCGTCCTCGACCGCATCGCCCCCGAATTCCGGGGCGCGCACGGTCCCGTCACGGTGTCCCTCGGAGGCGGACTCGCCGTCCGCCACGAGATGCAGACGGTCATCCAGGAGGACCTGCTGCGGGCCGAGCTCATCGCCCTGCCCCTCACCCTCGTCCTGCTCGTCATGGTCTTCGGCAGCGCCGTGGCCGCCCTGCTGCCGCTCGGCGTCGGCATCGTCGCCATCCTCGGCACCAACGCCGTCCTGCGCGGCATCACCGAATTCACCGACGTCTCCGTCTTCGCGCAGAACCTGACGACCGCCCTCGGGCTCGGACTCGCCATCGACTACGCCCTGTTCGTCGTCCGCCGCTACCGCGAAGAGCTCGCGGCCGGTGCCGACGCCCGTGCCGCCGTCCGGGCCACGCTGCGCACGGCCGGCCGGACCGTCCTCTTCTCCGCCCTGACCGTCGCCGTCTCGCTCGCCGCGATGCTGGTCTTCCCGCAGTACTTCCTGCGCTCCTTCGCCTACGCCGGGATCGCCGTCGTCCTGCTCGCCGCCGCAGCCGCACTCACCCTGCTCCCGGCAGCCCTCGTCCTCCTCGGCGACCGGGTCAACGCCCTCGACCTGAGGCGCCTCCTCCGGGGCCGGCGGGCACCCCGGAAGGACTCTCCGGGGGCGGGCTGGGGGCGGTTCGCCGGCCTGGTGATGCGCCGGGCGCCGGTCTTCGCGATCGTCACCACCGCCGGGCTGGTCCTGCTCGGACTTCCCTTCCTCGACGTGAAGTTCGGCACCGCCGACGATCGTCAGCTCCCCGTCACCGCTTCCTCCCGGGTCGTCCAGGACCAGCTGCGCGAAGGCTTCCCGGGGAATCCGGGAGGCGGGATCACCGTCCTCGCCGAGGGCCGGTCCACCCCCGCGCAGTACGCGGACTACCGCGAGCGGATCGCCGCCCTGGACGGCGTCGTCCGGGCCGAGGGGCCCGTCACCGCGGGCGACGGTTCCGCCTACTTCACCGTGGTGTCCGAGGGCGAGACCGTCGGTGCCGACGCCCAGCGGGTCGTCGGGGAACTGCGCGCGGCCGAGGCGCCGTTCGAGACCTCCGTCACCGGGCCGGCCGCCGTCCTCGTCGACTCCAAGGACGCCATCGCCGATCGGCTGCCCTGGGCGGCGGGGATCATCGTCCTCGTCACCCTGCTCCTGGTCTTCCTGCTGACCGGCAGCGTCCTCGTCCCCCTCCAGGCCGTCGCCCTCAACGCCCTCAGCCTCACGGCGATGTTCGGCGCCGTCGTGTGGGTCTTCCAGGAGGGACACCTCGCCGGGCTCCTCGGCTTCACCTCCACCGGCGACATCGAGACCACGCTGCCCGTCCTCATGTTCTGCGTGGCCTTCGGACTCTCCATGGACTACGGGGTGTTCCTGCTCTCCCGCGTCAAGGAGGAGTACGACGCCACCGGAGACCACGAGCACTCCGTCCGGTTCGGGCTCCGTCACACCGGCGGCCTGATCACCGCCGCCGCGGTGATCCTCGCCGTCGTCATGGTCGCCATCGGCACCTCGCGGGTCACCAACACCAAGATGCTCGGCCTGGGCGTCGCCCTCGCCGTCCTCATGGACGCGATGGTGGTCCGCAGCCTGCTCGTTCCCTCCGTGATGAAGCTGACCGGCAGGCTCACCTGGTGGGCGCCGGCTCCGCTGCGGCGCTTCCACGACCGCTTCGGGGTCAGCGAGGCCGGAACGGACAACCATTCGGGCGGGACGGGTGTCATAGACGTGAACGAGGAGTTGCGGGAGCCCGCTTCCGCGCCCCGATAAGTCTTCTGAGGAGGGTTCAGTGGCACACATGCGTGCGGCCCTGGTCCTCGCGACGGCACTCGTCGCGGGAATCGCAACGGTGTCGTCGGGAGGTGCGGCAGCCGCCGCCGCACCGGTGACGGTGCAGTCGGGAACGACCGCGGAACCGGGTTCCGTGGTCCAGACGGGCGACCGGCTGGTCGTCCCGACCGGCCCCGAAGGCCCCGTCACGCTGCGGTTCTCGGCGGCGCCGCAGGCCGGCACCACCGGCTCGCTCACGGCCCGTCTCACCCTGCCCGTCACCGACTGGCCGGTCGGCGGCACGACCGACTACCGGGCAGCCGCCGTGATGACGTCCACCTGCTCCACCGGCGGCGGAGCGTTCGCGCCCTGCGCCTGGAGCGGGACGAGTCTGGACGAGGACGGTCCTGCCCGGCTCGTGCTCGACCTGCCCGTCGTCCAGGCCGCGGCGTCCCTCGACTACGCGGTCACCTTCGACCTCCCGAGCGGCATGGGCTGGCTCGGCTCGCTCGACGCGCCCGTCGAACTGAAGGACGCGAGCGGCGCCGTCGTGGCCCGGGGCACGGTCGGACTCGACTTCGTCGAGAGCGTCCCGGCGGCGGACGAGCGCGGCGCCTTCCACGCCCGCGACAGGGACGGCGTCCTGTGGCGCTACGAGTCCACCGGCAGCTTCGACCGGTCCCTGACGGCCCGGAAGCGGGTCGGCGGCGGCTGGAACGTCTACAAGCAGATCGTTCAGCTGACCCCCACGACCGCTGCCGGTACGGGCGATCTGGTGGCCTTGGACGCCGCCGGCGTCGCCTGGTACTACCACGGATCCGGAAATCCCGACGCCCCCTTCCTGCCGCGCGTGCGTGCCACCGGGGGCGGCGGCGTCTCGACGTGGTCGCAGTACACGGCCATCGCCGCCAACGGCAAGGGCGGCCTCGTCGCCCGCGACAAGGGCGGAGTCCTCTGGAACTTCGAGCGCGACACCGAGGGCGAGGGCGCCGGTTCCTTCCTGCCGGCCGTCCGCGTCGGCGGCGGCTGGAACGTCTACACCCGGATCACCGGCTTCGCGGACGGCCTGGTCGCCCGTGACGCGGACGGCGTGCTCTGGAAGTACAACGGCTCCACCGCACTGGCGTCGCCGGAGAGGCCGTTCGACGCCCGCTGGAGGATCGGCGGCGGCTGGAACGTCTACGACGCCGTCACGGGCACCAAGGAGCTCGGCCGGTACAGCCACACCGAGCTGATCGCCCGGGGAACCGACGGCAAGCTCTGGGCCTACGACTCCGCGCCCTCCGGCTTCGGCTACGCGCCCTCCTCCTTTCGTACGAAGGTCGGCTGGGGTTACGGCATCTACGACGTGCTGATCTGACCCTCCGCCGGGTGACCGGGCCCTGACCCGGTCACCCGGCGGCGCACCGCGTCCGGGCGGAGCCGCGCCGCAGGGGCGGGCACCCTCAGTCGCGACGACTCCGATTGCCGGGGCGACTGGCGACCCAACTGCGGATCGTGTCCGCGTACCAGTACGGCTTGCCCGACTCCACGTGGTCGGGCGCGGGGAGCAACCCGTGCTTCCGGTAGGAGCGGACCGTGTCGGGTTGCACCCGGATGTGTGCGGCGATGTCCTTGTACGACCAGAGCCTTCTGTCCGTCATGCCTGGCACCTCCCTGCGCGCCGCGCAGCGGTGGCGGGGTGCCGTTCGGGGGCGCTGCGGGCGGGCGTTGGCGATCACTGAGCCTGTGCCCCTGCAACGACCCCGTCCGGCAGGAGGGGAGCGGGCGTCGAGCGCCTGTGACCCGTAACCCGCGTAACGGAGACATGCGTGACGAGGGGGAGACCTCCGTGACGAAAGAGACACACGGGGTCACCGGCGTGGGTGCGTGCGTTCCCCGCGCCAGGGCGCTAGGGCCTCCCGACCAAAGGGGGGCCCGACCTCGGGAGGGCTCGGTGCGGTGCACGAGGCCGCCGGGCAGCGGGACGCGCTGAGCCGCGCCATCGGACGCATGATCCCGGCGACTTTGGCGGTCGTCACCGGAATACTGGTCGCCCATGGACGAGGTTCGAGTCGTCGTCGCTCATCCCGAGCGCGCGACCCTGCGCGTCGGGGACGTGTTCTTGAAGGTGGACGCCGATCAGGCGCGCATGGACGTCGAGGTCGAGGCGATGTCCCTCGCGCCGGTTCCGACCCCGGAGGTCCTGTGGCGCAAGCCGCCCGTGCTCGCGATCGCCGCGCTCCCCGGGGCGACGCTCGGACGCCTCGGCGGGCCGTCGACCGGATCGTCGGCGGCGTGGGCCGCGGCGGGCGCCGCCATCCGGAAGCTGCACGACGCGCCGCTGCCGCCCCGGCCCGGCCGGGCCGGTCGGAGCACCGCCGCGCTGGCGGCGGAGCTCGACGACGAGTGCGAGTTGCTCGTGGCGAACGGCCTCCTGCCCGCTGACCTGGTCACCCGCAACCGCCAGGTCGCCGAGGCCGCGCTCCGGCCCTGGACTCCGGCGTTCACGCACGGCGACCTGCAGATCGCGCACGTCTTCGTCGACGGCGACGAGGTGACGGGCATCATCGACTGGTCCGAGGCGGGCCAGGGCGATGCCCTGTACGACCTCGCCACCTTCACGCTCGGACACCAGGAGCACCTCGACGACGTCCTCGCCGGCTACGGCACCGACATCGATCTCGACGTGATCCACGCGTGGTGGTCGTTGCGCAGCCTGCTGGCGGTCCGTTGGCTGATCGAGCACGGCTTCGACCCCTTCGCACCGGGCTGCGAGGTCGATGTGCTGAGATCCCGGACGTGAGGTCGTGCGGGCCCGACCGCTGCGCATGGGTCCTGATGCACCGAGCGGGCCGTCCTCCGGGGCGCACCGCCTGCCCTTGCCCCCGACGGAGCCCGGCGCGGAGTCGCCGCCAGCAGATGCCGGCACACCGTCACCCCCAGGGGCCCGGAAGCCCGTTCTCATGAGGAGCCGCAAGGGCCGCGCCCGCGCCGGTCACACCCCCACCAGCGCCGGTCACACCCCGCAGGAGCGGAGGAAGCGCCGGGTGCGGAGGGCGATCGGATACGGGACGTCCACCTCGCAGGGGTACATGTCCTGCTCGACGATCGCGAACAGGTCCACGTCCAGCGCCGCCGCCGCGGCGAGGACCGGTTCCAGCGCGGGCACCCCCGACGGCGGCTCGCACATCACCCCCCGCGCCACCGCCGGACCGAACGGCAGTCCCTCCGCCACCACGTCCGCCAACACCTCGGGGTCGACCTGCTTCAGATGGAGGTAGCCGATCCGTTCCCCGTACGTCTCGATCAGCTTGACGCTGTCCCCGCCGGCGTACGCGTAGTGCCCGGTGTCCAAGCACAGCGCGACCGCCTCCGGGTCGGTCGCGTCGAGGAAGCGGGTCACGCTCTCCTCGCCGTCGAGATGGGTGTCGGCGTGCGGATGGACCACGATCCGCAATCCGTACCGCTCGTGCACCTCGCGGCCCAGACGCTCGGTCAGCCGGGTCAGGTGCCGCCACTGCTCCGCGGAGAGCACCGGCTCCTCCAGCACCTCGCCCGTCCGGTCGTCCCGCCAGAAGGACGGGATGACGACCAGATGGCCGGCCCCCACGGCCTGGGCGAGGGCGGCGTTCTCGGCGACGTGCGCCCAGGTGCGCTCCCAGACGGCGGGGCCGTGGTGCAGGCCGCTGAAGACCGTGCCGGCCGAGACCCGCAGCCCACGCCGGGCGGTCTCCTCCGTGAGGACGGAGGGATCGGTGGGCAGATAACCGTACGGGCCGAGCTCGATCCACCCGTACCCCGCGCCCGACACCTCGTCGAGGAAGCGCTGCCACGGCACCTGTCGCGGATCGTCGGGGAACCACACCCCCCAGGAGTCCGGGGCGGAGCCGATGCGGATGCGGGACGACTGCGGCGACGGCTTCGTCATGCCTGCCACCTTGGCCGGAGCCCGCGAGCAGCGTCAAGCGGTCCGGTGGTCCGAATGTCCGGACATGTCGTTGACACGCCTCCGGCGGACGACTAGACCTGGGTGCGGAGCCGAGGGCGGCCGGGCCGAAGGGTGGCGCGTGGAGACGGAGCCGTACGAGCTGATCACCATGGGGCGCCTCGGCGTGGACCTGTACCCGCTGCAGAGCGGGGTCGGTCTCGACCGGGTCGAGACCTTCCGCAAGTTCCTCGGCGGCTCCGCGGCCAACGTGGCCGTCGCCGCCGCCCGCCTCGGCCGCCGCACCGCGCTCCTCTCCCGCACCGGCGCCGACCCCTTCGGCACCTATCTGCGCCGCGAACTCAAGGAGTTCGGCGTGGACGACCGCTGGGTCACTGAGGTCGAGGCGCACCCCACGCCGGTCACCTTCTGCGCGCTCTTCCCGCCCGACGACTTCCCGCTCTACTTCTACCGCCGCCCCCGCGCCCCCGACCTGGAGATCCGACCGCAGGAGCTGGACCTCGACGCGATCCGCGCCGCCCGGGTCTTCTGGGCGACCGGCACCGGACTGTGCGCCGAGCCGAGCCGCACCGCCACCCTGGAGGCACTGCGGGCCCGGTCCGGCCGCGGCACGACGGTCCTCGACCTGGACTGGCGGCCGATGTTCTGGACGGACCCGGCAGCGGCCCGTCCCCACTACGCCGAGGCGTTGCGCCACGCCACCGTCGCCCTCGGCAACCTCGACGAGTGCGCGGTCGCCACGGGGGAGCGGGAACCCGAGGCCGCCGCCCGCGCCCTGCTCGCGAGCGGCCCGGTCCGGCTCGCTGTCGTCAAGCGGGGTGCCGAAGGGGTCTTCGCGCTCACCGCCGAGGGGGTCCGCGCCGAAGTGCCGCCCCTGCCGGTCGAGGTCGTCAACGGCCTCGGCGCGGGCGACGCCTTCGGCGGGGCGCTCGTCGACGGACTGCTCGCCGGGCGGGACCTCGACACGCTCCTGCGCCACGCCAACGCCGCCGGCGCGATCGTCGCCGGCCGACTCGCCTGCTCCTCCGCCATGCCGGACCGGACCGAGATCGCCGCGGCCCTCGCGGCGGGCACGGGAACGATCCCGCGAGGGGAAGGCCGAGCCGCGGGGTCGGCGGCTCCCGCACGCCCCCGGGGGCGCGAGAGGGCGGGGTGAAGGGCGTGCGGCGCCGCGCGACCGGGGCGTGGACGTCCGAACGGCGCTCCGACCGGTCGGACGCCGGTCCCGGCACAGCGTCCGCCCACCCGCAGAATCCAGGAACGAGAGGGACCTTCCCCATGAACCTCGACCGTCCCGTCCTCCTCCACCGGCCCGCAGGCTCCGCCGCACGGGGCCCCTACGCGGTGGACATCGACCCCGAGCGGGCCGGCTGGACCTACTCCGCCCTCCGGGTCCTCGCCCTCGGTCCGGGAGGGAACCACTCCTTCGAGAGCGGGGATTCCGAATGGGTCGTACTTCCCCTCTCCGGTGCCTGTAGCGTGCGCGTCGACGGCAAGGAACTCGAACTCGCGGGCCGCGCAAGCGTGTTCGACGGGGTGAGCGACTTCGTCTACGTACCGCGCGATGCCCACGCCCAAATCGCCTCCGGCGCGGGAGGCCGCTTCGCTTTGGCAGGAGCGAAGTGCGAGCGACGACTCCCCGCCCGCTACGGTCCCGCGCCGGAGGTTCCCGTCGAGACCCGGGGCAGCGGCAACCGCACCCGCCAGGTGCGGAACTTCGCCGCCGCCGGGAGCGAGGGCCGGCACGGCTTCGACTGCGACCGGCTCATCGCCGTCGAAGTCCTCACCCCCGGGGGCAACTGGTCCTCCTACCCGCCGCACAAGCACGACGAGCACCAGCCGGGCGTCGAGTCCGTCCTCGAAGAGATCTACTACTACGAGATCGCCGGCCCGCACGGGCTTGCCTACCAGCGGATCTCCCCCTCCCGGCCGGGCGGCGCCGAACTCCTCGCCGAGATCCGCGACGGCGATGCGGTCCTCGTCCCCGACGGCTGGCACGGCCCCTCGATCGCCCAACCGGGGCACGACCTCTACTACCTCAACGTCATGGCGGGGCCCGGAGCCGAGCGAGAATGGAAGATCTCCTTCCACCCGGACCACACGGAGGGGTACGCATGAGGCTCACCGTCGCCCAGGCCCTCGTCCGCTTCCTCGCCGCCCAGTACACCGAACGCGACGGCGCGCGCCACCGGCTGATCGCCGCCACCTGGGGAGTCTTCGGCCACGGGAACGTCGCCGGCATCGGCCAGGCCCTCGTCGAACACGCCGACCTGATGCCCTTCCACCAGGGCCGCAACGAACAGGCCATGGTGCACGCCGCCGTCGGCTTCGCCCGCCAGTCCGGCCGGCTCTCCGCACACGCCGTCACCACCTCCATCGGCCCCGGCGCCACCAACCTCGTCACCGGGGCCGCCCTCGCCACGATCAACCACCTCCCGGTGCTGCTCCTGCCCGGCGACACCTTCGCGACCCGCCCCGCCGATCCGGTCCTCCAGCAGCTCCAGGTGCCGTACGCCGGTGAGGTCTCCGTCAACGACTGCCTGCGCCCTGTCTCGCGCTACTTCGACCGGATCGGCCGCCCCGAAGCCCTGATCCCGGCCGCCCTCGCCGCCGCCCGGGTCCTCGCCGACCCCGCCGAGACCGGAGCCGTGACCCTGGCCCTGCCCCAGGACGTCCAGGCAGAGGCCCACGACTGGCCCGAGGAGTTCTTCGTCGAGCGGGTCTGGACGATCCGCCGCCCCCGCCCCGACGCGGCCGAGCTCGACGCCGCCGCACGGGCCGTGAAGGCCGCCGAGCGTCCGCTGATCGTCGCGGGCGGCGGAGTGAGGCACAGCGGCGCCGAGGACGCGCTGCGCGAACTGGCCGAGCGCGCCGGGCTGCCCGTCGCCACCACCCAGGCAGGCAAGGGAGTCCTTCCGTACGACCACCGCTGTGACGTCGGCGGCATCGGCCACACCGGCACCAGCACCGCCAACTCCCTCGCACGCACCAGCGACCTCGTCCTCGGTGTCGGAACCCGCCACACCGACTTCACCACCGCCTCCGGCACCCTCTTCCCTCCCGACGCCCGGTTCGTCAACCTCAACATCACCGGCTTCGACGCCCACAAGCAGGCCGCGCTGCCCCTCGTCGCCGACGCCCGCGAGGGCCTCGCCGCCCTCACCCGGGCACTCGGCGGCCCGCCCCGCACGACGGCCCGCTGGAGCTCCGCCCACCGCCACTGGCAGGAGCAGGTCGACGCCGCCTACGCCGTCCCCGACGAGGACGCCCGCCCCACCCAGACCCAGGTGCTGGGCGTACTCGACACCCTGGTCGACGCCACCGACATCCTGATCAACGCCGCCGGCTCGCTCCCGGGCGACCTCCACCGGCTCTGGCGCCCCCGCTCCCGCGACCAGTACCACGTCGAGTACGGCTACTCCTGCATGGGCTACGAGATCCCCGCCGCCCTCGGAGTGCTCCTCGCCGCGCCCGGACGGCCCGTCTGGGCACTCGTCGGCGACGGTACGTACCTGATGAATCCCACCGAGATCGTCACCGCCGTCCAGGAGCGACTGCCCCTGAAGCTACTGGTCCTGCAGAACCACGGATACGCCTCCATCGGCGGCCTCTCCGAAGCCGTCGGCGCCGAGCGCTACGGCACCGACTACCGGTACCGAGCGGACGACGGAAGCTTCACCGGACCGCCGCTCCCGGTTGACCTCGGTGCCAACGCCGCCTCCCTCGGCATGCGGGTGCTGCGCCCCCGCACCATCCGTGACCTGCGGGAAGCCCTCGTGGACGCGCGCGCCGCGACGGTTCCCACATGTGTCTACGTCGAGACCGAAACGCCAGACACAGTGTCGGGCGCGCCCCCGGCCCAGGCGTGGTGGGATGTGCCCGTGGCCGAGACGTCGACCCGCCCGTCGGCGGTCAAGGCCCGCGAGGAGTACGACCGGCACGTCACCGCCCGACGCCGCCATCTCTGAAGGAGTAACTCGTCATGACGAAGACCGTCCACCACTGGATCGGTGGCAAGACCGTCGAGGGCACGTCGGGCAACTGGGGCCCGGTCACCGATCCGGCCACCGGCGCCGTCACCACGCAGGTCGCGCTCGCCTCCGTCGACGAGGTCGACGCCGCCGTCGCCGCCGCGAAGGACGCCTTCGCGACCTGGGGCACCTCCTCGCTCGCCCAGCGCACCACGATCCTCTTCAAGTTCCGCGCGCTCCTCGACGCCAACCGCGACGCCATCGCCGAACTGATCGTCGCCGAGCACGGCAAGGTCCACTCCGACGCGCTCGGCGAGGTCGCCCGCGGCCTGGAGATCGTCGACCTGGCCTGCGGCATCACCACCCAGCTCAAGGGCGAGCTCTCCACCCAGGTGTCGAACCGCGTCGACGTGGCGTCGATCCGCCAGCCCGTCGGCGTCGTCGCCGGCATCACGCCCTTCAACTTCCCGGCCATGGTGCCGATGTGGATGTTCCCGATCGCCATCGCGACCGGCAACACCTTCGTCCTCAAGCCGAGCGAGAAGGACCCGTCACCGTCCTTGAAGATCGCCGAGCTGCTCGCCGAGGCGGGCCTCCCGGACGGCGTCTTCAACGTCCTGCACGGCGACAAGGTCGCCGTCGACCGGCTCCTGGAGCACCCGGACGTCTCCGCGATCTCCTTCGTCGGCTCCACCCCGATCGCGAAGTACATCCACACCACGGCCTCCGCGCACGGCAAGCGCGTCCAGGCCCTCGGCGGTGCCAAGAACCACATGCTGGTCCTCCCGGACGCCGACCTCGACGCGGCGGCCGACGCCGCCGTCTCCGCGGCGTACGGCTCCGCCGGCGAGCGCTGCATGGCCATCTCCGCGGTCGTCGCGGTCGGCTCCATCGGCGACGAACTGGTCGAGAAGATCCGCGAGCGCGCCGAGAAGATCAAGATCGGCCCCGGCACCGACCCCACCTCCGAGATGGGCCCGCTCATCACGGCCGTCCACCGCGACAAGGTCGCCTCCTACGTCCACGGCGCAGCCGCCGAGGGCTGCGAGGTCGTCCTCGACGGCACCGGTTACACCGTCGAGGGCCACGAGAACGGCCACTGGATCGGCCTCTCCCTCCTCGACCGCGTGCCCACCACCGCCAAGGCCTACCAGGACGAGATCTTCGGCCCGGTCCTCTGCGTGCTGCGCGCCGAGACCTACGAGGAGGGCCTCGCCCTCATCAACGCCTCGCCGTTCGGCAACGGCACCGCGATCTTCACCCGCGACGGCGGCGCCGCCCGTCGCTTCCAGCTGGAGGTCCAGGCCGGCATGGTCGGCGTGAACGTGCCGATCCCGGTGCCGGTCGGCTACCACTCCTTCGGCGGCTGGAAGGACTCGCTCTTCGGCGACCACCACATCTACGGCAACGACGGCGTGCACTTCTACACCCGCGGCAAGGTCGTCACCACCCGCTGGCCCGACCCGTCCGAGGCATCGACCGGCGTCGACCTGGGCTTCCCCCGCAACCACTGACACCACGACCGACGGACCGGCCCCCGGAGCGCACCCCGCGCC
>NZ_JBHYMF010000155.1:0-16652 GCF_042742855.1 Streptomyces sp. NPDC058877
CCCCGGTACTCCCGTACCGGGGCCGCCCCCTCCTCGTACCGTCGGCTCAGCCGCCGAACTCCTCCAGGCCCTTCAGCGCCTGGTCGAGCAGGGCCTGGCGGCCCTCCAGCTCACGCGCCAGCTTGTCGGCCTTGGCGTCGTTGCCGGCCGCCCGGGCCGTGTCGATCTGCTTGCGCAGCTTCTCGACCGCGTCCTGCAGCTGCCCGGTCAGGCCCGCGGCACGCGCACGCGCCTCCGGGTTCGTCCGGCGCCACTCGGCCTCCTCGGCCTCCTGGATGGCCCGCTCCACCGCCTGCATCCGGCCCTCGACCTTGGGCCGGGCGTCACGCGGGACGTGGCCGATGGCCTCCCAGCGCTCGTTGAGGGAGCGGAAGGCCGCACGAGCCGCCTTCAGGTCCGTCACGGGCACCAGCTTCTCGGCCTCGGTCGCGAGTTCCTCCTTCAGCTTGAGGTTCTCGGACTGCTCGGCGTCCCGCTCGGCGAAGACCTCGCTGCGCGCCGCGAAGAAGACGTCCTGGGCGCCGCGGAAGCGGTTCCACAGGTCGTCCTCGTGCTCGCGCTGGGCACGGCCGGCCGCCTTCCAGTCCGTCATCAGCTCGCGGTAGCGGGCCGCGGTGTTGCCCCAGTCGGTGGAGTTCGACAGCGACTCCGCCTCGGCGACCAGACGCTCCTTCGCCTTGCGGGCTTCCTCGCGCTGTGCGTCCAGCGACGCGAAGTGCGCCTTGCGGCGCTTCGAGAACGCCGATCGGGCGTGCGAGAAGCGGTGCCACAGCTCGTCGTCGGACTTGCGGTCGAGCCGGGGGAGACCCTTCCAGGTGTCGACGAGCGCCCGCAGTCGCTCGCCCGCGGCCCGCCACTGCTCGCTCTGGGCCAGTTCCTCGGCCTCCGTGACGAGCGCCTCCTTCGCGGCGCGCGCCTCGTCGGTCTGCTTGGCCTTCTGGGCCTTCCGCTCCTCGCGGCGCGCGTCGACGCTCTCGACGAGCTTGTCCAACCGGGCGGCCAGCGCGGCCAGGTCGCCCACGGCGTGGTGCTCGTCGACCTGCTGCCGGATGTGCTCGATCGCCGCGGTGGCGTCCTTCGCCGAGAGATCGGTGGTTCTCACCCGCTTCTCGAGGAGGCCGATCTCGACAACCAAGCCCTCGTACTTGCGCTCGAAGTAGGCCAGGGCCTCCTCAGGGGTGCCGGCCTGCCACGATCCGACGACCTTCTCGCCCTCGGCCGTCCGCACGTACACGGTGCCCGTCTCGTCGACGCGGCCCCACGGGTCGCTGCTCACAGCGCCTCCTCACCATGATGCCGTCGCGGGGTCGTACCCCGCGGGCATCGTCCACAGTTTCCCGGCGGGCCTCGCCCGCCATCGCAGCGCGGCCGACGGCCCACGCTGCACTACGCCAATCTAGGCGAACCGTGCCCCGGCTGTCCGCACTCAGCGCGACCCAGATTCGGCAGTCGCGCCCGTGCGGACGCGCGGGCTCACTTCTTGACGACGGTGGCCTTCTCGATGGTGACCGGCTTCTTCGGGGCGCCGTCCGTGGCGCCTCCCTCGACGCCCGCCGCGGCCACGGCCTGGACCGCCTTGAGACCGGACGCGTCCAGCTTCCCGAAGGGAGTGAAGGTCGGGGCCAGCTTGGTGTCCTTGTAGACCAGGAAGAACTGGGAGCCCCCGGAGCCGGGCTGCCCGGTGTTGGCCATGGCGACGGTGCCGGCCGGGAAGGTCACCGAGCCGTCCTCACCCGCCTTGCCGAGGGCGTCCAGGTTCTCGTCGGGGATCGTGTAGCCGGGGCCGCCGGTGCCGTCGCCCTGGGGGTCGCCGCACTGGAGCACGTAGATGTTCTGGGTGGTGAGGCGGTGGCACTTGGTCCCGTCGAAGTACTTCTTGTCGGCGAGGTGCTTGAAGGAGTTCACCGTGTGCGGGGTCTTCGCCGCGTCCATGGTGATCGTGATGTCGCCCTCGTTCGTCTTGAGGGCCATCGCGTACGCGGCCTTCTGGTCCACGGACATCTTCGGCTCGGTGCCCGTCGACGCGCTCGCCGTCGGCTCCGTGCCTTCGGGCGTGTTCGTCGGGGCGTCGCCCGCGTTGTCCGAGCCCTTCGAGGAGTCGTCCGTCAGGGCCACGGAGGCGTACACGGCTCCGCCCGCGGCCAGTACCACCGCGAGGGCGGCCGCGATGACGGTGTTGCGGCGCTTCGCCCTGCGCTGGTTCTCCTCCCGCCGCTGCTGCTGCCGCGCGTACTTCTCCCTGGCAAGCTGCCGCCGCCGCTGATCGCTGCTGACCACCGGGTCCGCTCCTTGTCGCTCGTCTGTTCCTGTCCTGGCCGGATGTGCCCGTACGGTATACGGGTTGGCTGTGGAACCGGCACCGCCGGTAGGCTCTGATCTGCCGCATTCCGTGATTTCCGCGCCCTGAGCCGGACAACAACTTAAGGACGAACGTGCTGATTGCCGGGTTCCCCGCCGGGGCCTGGGGGACCAACTGTTATCTGGTCGCCCCCGCCGCAGGCGAGGAGTGCGTGATCATCGACCCGGGCCACCAGGCCGCCCAAGGAGTCGAAGAGACGCTGAAGAAGCATCGGCTCAAGCCCGTCGCCGTCGTCCTCACCCACGGACACATCGACCACGTCGCCTCCGTCGTGCCGGTGTGCGGGGCCCATGACGTCCCCGCATGGATCCACCCGTCCGACCGCTACATGATGAGCGACCCGGAGAAGGCCCTCGGCCGGTCCATCGGGATGCCCCTCATGGGCGAGTTGACCGTGGGAGAGCCCGACGACGTGCGGGAGCTCGCCGACGGCGCCGAGCTGAAGTTGGCCGGTCTGGAGTTCTCCGTCGCCCATGCGCCCGGCCATACCAAGGGGTCGGTGACCTTCCGGATGCCCGAGACCACGGAGGTCCCCTCCGTGTTCTTCTCCGGGGATCTGTTGTTCGCCGGCTCCGTCGGACGCACCGACCTTCCCGGCGGTGACACGGACGAGATGCTCGCGTCGCTGGCCCGCGTGTGCCTGCCGCTCGACAACTCGACCGTGGTGCTGTCGGGACACGGTCCCCAGACGACCATCGGCCAGGAGCGCGCCACCAACCCCTATCTGCGGCAGGTGGCCGCCGGCCTCGGGAGCACGGAAGCTCCCCGACGAGGAATGTGACGACTTTCGTGAGCACCTTCAAGGCCCCCAAGGGCACGTACGACCTGATCCCGCCGCACTCCGCCACGTACCTCGCGGTGCGGGAGGCGATCTCCGCACCGCTGAGGAAGTCCGGCTACGGCTACGTCGAGACCCCCGGCTTCGAGGACGTGAGCCTCTTCGCCCGCGGCGTCGGCGAGTCCACCGACATCGTCAGCAAGGAGATGTACGCCTTCGAGACCAGGGGCGGCGACAAGCTCGCCCTCCGTCCGGAGGGCACCGCGTCCGTGTTGCGCGCCGCACTGGAGGCGAACCTGCACAAGCAGGGCAACCTTCCGGTCAAGCTCTGGTACTCCGGTTCGTACTACCGCTACGAGCGCCCGCAGAAGGGCCGCTACCGCCACTTCTCGCAGGTCGGCGCCGAGGCGATCGGCGCCGAGGACCCGGCGCTCGACGCCGAGCTGATCATCCTGGCCGACCAGGCGTACCGCTCGCTCGGCCTGCGGAACTTCCGCATCCTGCTGAACTCGCTCGGGGACAAGGAGTGCCGCCCCGTCTACCGGGAGGCCCTGCAGACCTTCCTGCGCGGCCTCGACCTCGACGAGGACACCCTGCGCCGCGCGGAGATCAACCCCCTCCGCGTCCTCGACGACAAGCGCGAGGCCGTGCAGAAGCAGCTGGCCGACGCTCCGCTCCTGCGCGACTACCTCTGCGACGGCTGCAAGGCGTACCACGAGGAGGTGCGCGCCCTGATCACGGCGGCCGGCGTCGTCTTCGAGGACGACCCGAAGCTGGTCCGCGGCCTCGACTACTACACCCGCACCACCTTCGAGTTCGTCCACGACGGCCTCGGCTCGCAGTCCGCGGTGGGCGGCGGCGGTCGCTACGACGGCCTCTCCGAGATGATCGGCGGCCCCGCGCTGCCGTCGGTGGGTTGGGCGCTCGGCGTGGACCGCACGGTCCTCGCCCTGGAGGCGGAAGGGGTCGAGCTCGACGTCCCCGGCACCACCAGCGTCTTCGCCGTCGCCATCGGAGACGAGGCGCGACGCCTCCTCTTCGGCAAGGTCACCGAGCTCCGCCGGGCCGGCATCGCCGCCGACTTCTCCTTCGGCGGCAAGGGCCTCAAGGGCGCCATGAAGGACGCCAACCGCTCGGGTGCGCGCCTCGCCGTCGTCGCAGGCGAGCGCGACCTCGCGGAGGGCGTGGTGCAGCTCAAGGACATGGCATCCGGCGAGCAGCAGGCGATCACCCTCGACGGTCTGCTGGAAGCGGTGCGGTCCAAGCTGGCCTGACGCACCGAACGGACGGAGGGGCCCGGACCGCGGCACGTGGTTTGGGCCCTCCGCGTTCCCGTCCTTATCCCGGGCGAACGGCCGGAGCCGTGTCGGGTGTTGCAGAATGACCGTGCCCACAAGGCCGATCGAGCGAGGGAAAAGGCGACATGGCGAAGGCAGCGGTGGACGAGGTGGCGCCCGGCCGGGACGACGGCGGCACCATAGGGGCGAGCCGGGCCCTCTCCTGGCTGCTCGTGGTCACCGGAGCGGCCGGACTGCTCGCCGCCTGGGTCATCACCATCGACAAGTTCAAGCTCCTGGAGGACCCCAACTTCACCCCGGGGTGCAGCCTCAATCCGATCGTCTCCTGCGGCAGCATCATGAAGAGCGAGCAGGCCTCGGTCTTCGGCTTCCCCAACCCCATGCTCGGCCTCGTCGCCTACTCCGTGGTGATCGCGATCGGCGTGGGCCTGCTCGCCGGAGCCCGCTACCGTCGCTGGTACTGGCTCGGCCTCAACGCCGGCACCCTCTTCGGCGTGGGCTTCTGCGCCTGGCTGATGTACCAGTCGCTGTACGAGATCAACGCGCTCTGCCTGTGGTGCTGCCTGGCGTGGGTCGCCACCATCGTCATGTTCTGGTACGTGACCTCGCACAACGTCCGCCACGGCGTGATCCCTGCTCCCGCCGGTCTGAAGACCTTCTTCGACGAGTTCACCTGGATCCTGCCCGTCCTCCACATCGGGATCATCGGCATGCTGATCCTGACCCGCTGGTGGGACTTCTGGACCGGCTGACGGCGCACCGCACTGTCGGCGCGGTGACCTAGGCTTCATGACCGTGGAGCCCGACCTCTTTACCGCAGCAGCCGAAGACCGCCAGGAGAAGGACCCTGCCAGCAGCCCGCTGGCCGTCCGGATGCGTCCCCGCACGCTGGACGAGGTGGTCGGCCAGCAGCACCTGCTGAAGCCCGGCTCGCCCCTGCGCAGACTCGTCGGGGACGGGAGCGGCGGGCCCGCCGGTGCTTCCTCGGTGATCCTCTGGGGTCCCCCCGGCATCGGGAAGACCACGCTCGCCTACGTCGTGTCGAAGGCCACCAACAAGCGTTTCGTGGAGCTGTCCGCGATCACCGCCGGCGTCAAGGAGGTCCGGGCCGTCATCGAGGGCGCCCGGCGGGCGGCGGGCGGCTACGGCAAGGAGACCGTCCTCTTCCTGGACGAGATCCACCGGTTCTCCAAGGCCCAGCAGGACTCGCTCCTGCCGGCCGTGGAGAACCGGTGGGTCACGCTGATCGCCGCCACCACCGAGAACCCCTACTTCTCGGTGATCTCCCCGCTGCTCTCCCGCTCCCTGCTCCTCACCCTGGAGCCGCTCACCGACGAGGACCTCAAGGGCTTGATGGACCGCGCACTCACCGGTGAACGGGGGCTGGGCGGGGCCGTGTCCCTTTCGGAGGGGGCCCGGTCCCACCTCCTGCGGGTCGCCGGTGGTGACGCCCGGCGCGCCCTGACCGCCCTGGAAGCCGCGGCCGGCGCCGCCATCGCCAAGGGGGAGGAGGAGATCACCCTCCAGACCGTGGAGGAAACCGTCGACCGCGCGGCCGTGACGTACGACCGCGACGGGGACCAGCACTACGACGTGGCCAGCGCCCTCATCAAATCGATCCGAGGCTCGGACGTGGACGCGGCCCTGCACTATCTGGCGCGGATGATCGAGGCGGGGGAGGACCCGCGCTTCATCGCCCGCCGGTTGATGATCTCGGCGAGCGAGGACATCGGCCTCGCCGACCCGAACGCCCTGCCGCTGGCGGTCGCCGCCGCCCAGGCCGTTGCCATGATCGGTTTTCCGGAGGCGGCGCTCACCCTGAGCCACGCCACCATCGCCCTGGCGCTGGCACCGAAGTCCAACACCGCGACGACCGCGATCGGTGCCGCCCTCGCCGACGTGCGCAACGGCCTCGCCGGCGCGGTCCCCCCACACCTGCGGGACGGCCACTACAAGGGGGCGGCGCAACTGGGCCACGCCCGGGGATACGTGTACCCGCACGACGTACCGGGCGGCATCGCGGCCCAGCAGTACGCCCCGGACACGATCCACGGCCGCCAGTACTACGCACCCACCCGCTACGGTGCGGAGGCGCGCTACGCGGACGTGGTGGAGAGGGTGCGGGCGCGGCTGAAGGGCGCCGAGTAGGTCCGGCCCCCGCTCCGCGCGACCGGTCCCGCCCGGCACCCGGTTCCCCGCGCGCCCACGGGCCGGGGCCCGCCCACCGGTCCCCGTGCGGTGGTGGTGCACGGACCCGGTACACTGGTCCGGATCGCTGCGTCCCGTGACCGGCTCCGGTCGGCACCACCAGAACGGGACAGTCAGCCGGAGACCCCACCTTCGGGCGGGGTGTCCAGGAGCGTCGCGCACCTTCGAAGGTGTCGCGTGCAACCCACCATCACCCGGTTCCCGGGAACGGCGGTGGGTCGTTCGCGTGCTGCACGTACGTGCCCAGACCTGGGAGCGGCTGCCCGGCAGGTCCGTCCCGTACGGACCAGGCGGGTTTCCCGGCTGCGGATGCGACCTCCCTAAACCCTGGTGAAGCCGTATTCGTACAGATAGAGAGGTTGGTTCATGCCGAACCAGTCCCGTCCCAAGGTCAAGAAGTCGCGTGCCCTCGGCATCGCGCTGACCCCGAAGGCCGTCAAGTACTTCGAGGCCCGCCCCTACCCGCCGGGCGAGCACGGCCGCGGCCGCAAGCAGAACTCGGACTACAAGGTCCGTCTGCTGGAGAAGCAGCGCCTGCGCGCCCAGTACGACATCAGCGAGCGCCAGATGGCGCGCGCCTACGACCGCGCCAAGAAGGCCGAGGGCAAGACGGGCGAGGCGCTGGTCGTCGAGCTCGAGCGTCGCCTCGACGCCCTGGTCCTGCGTTCGGGCATCGCCCGCACCATCTACCAGGCCCGCCAGATGGTCGTGCACGGCCACATCCAGGTCAACGGTGGCAAGGTCGACAAGCCGTCGTTCCGCGTCCGTCCCGACGACGTCGTGATGGTCCGCGAGCGCAGCCGCACCAAGCCGCTGTTCGAGATGGCCCGCGAGGGTGCCTTCGCCGCCGACGGCGAGACCCCGCGCTACCTGCAGGTCAACCTGAAGGCCCTGGCCTTCCGCCTCGACCGCGACCCGAACCGCAAGGAAATCCCGGTCATCTGCGACGAGCAGCTGGTCGTCGAGTACTACGCCCGCTGATTCCAGCACGGCAGTAGTACCGCTCCCGCGGTGCTCAGCCCGCCGCTTCCCCGCCCTCGTCGGCGGGGGAGCCGGCGGGCTTCCGTGTTCCCGGTGCCGCCGTCGCCCGCGCCGTGCGGAACGGGCGCGGAGCAGATGCTTCCGCCTGGCCTTCGGGGCCGGGCTCCCGCCACCCGGCGAGCGCCCGTTCCACGGCCGCGTCCAGCGGGAGGGCCCGTCCCTCCCGGACCGCGACGCCGTACGCTTCCGCTCCCATCGCCTCTGTGGCCCGGCGCTCGCACAGTGCTCCGGGGCCGCCGAAGGCCACCGAGCCGAAGAGCCTGATGCCGACCGCGTCCCACACCGGCACCGTGGCCCCCTGGAGGACCGCCGCCTCCGCCGGGTTCCCCTCGCTCGCCGTCACCAGCGCGAGCAGTTCGACCGCCAGCACGAGACCGACCAGGTCGTGGAAGGCGTGGTTGATCGAGACGCACGCGGTCAGCAGCTCCCGCGCCTCCCCGAACGCGTCCCGGTTCCACGCCGAATACGCCAGGACGTACAGCGCGTAGGCCCGGGTCCACAGTTCTCCGCGTTCCTCGCAGGCCTCCCGCACCTCCCGACAGATCGTGACCGCCCCCTCCAGGTCACCCCGGAAGGCCCGTGCCATCGCCAGTTCGACCCGCGCCATCAGCACGTTGCTGTTCAGCTCGCCGAGGTCCCGGTAGGCGTCGATCGCCCGTTCGAACAGTTCCTCGGCCTGCGGCAGGTCGTCCGAGAGCAGCGCGAGGCAGCCCATGCGGTGCGTCGCATAGGCCTCCGCCAACGCGTTCCGGGAGGACCTGGCGCGCTCCCGGCACTCGTGGAGCGCCGCCACCGCCGCCGCGCCGTTCCCCTGGAGCACCGATACGTACCCGAGCACCCACAGCGCCTTGAGCCGTGCCTCCTCGTGCCCGGATTCCGCGGCGAGCGACCGCTCCAGCCAGTGCCGCCCCTCCGCGAGGCGTCCGCAGCCCACCCAGGCGAACCAGAGCGTGCCAGCCAGGTGCTGGGCGAGGTGCGCCTCCTCCGGGAGTTCGAGGCACAGGTCGAGGGCCGCCCGCAGATCGGGCAGGGCCAGGTCCGTCCGGGCCGCCACTTCCGTCTGGTGCGGGCCGAACCACTCCAGCTCGCACCAGGTGGCGAGGCCCACGTACCAGTCGCGGTGTCGTCGCCGTACCCGTTCCGTGTCGTCGAGCGCGGCCAGCCACTCGGCCCCGTACGCGGCGACCGTGTCCAAGAGCCGGTAGGCGGGGCCTGCGGGGGTGTCCTCCCGCGAGACCAGCGACTGCGCGAGCAGCCCCCCGAGGTGGTCAAGGATCAGGTCCGGCGGCAGTTCCGCGCTCCCGCACACGTACTCCACCGCCTCCAGGTCGAAGGGGCCGGCGAACACCGAGAGCCGCGCCCAGAGCAGCCGCTCCTCCGGGGTGCACAGCTCGTGACTCCAGCCGATCGCGGTGCGCAGCGTCTGGTGGCGGGGGAGCACTCCGCGTTCCCCGTCCGTCAGCAGGCGGAAACGGTCGTCGAGGCGGTGCAGCACCTGCTCGACGGAGAGCAGGGGGAGCCGTCCGGCGGCCAGTTCGAGGGCCAGGGGGATGCCGTCGAGCCGTCGGCACAGCTCCCGCACGCCGTCCGGTCGGGCATCCCGGCCCCGGGGCGCCCCCGCCCCGGGTGCCGGTGGGTCCGGGACCACCGGCGCACCCGCCTCCGCGGCCCGCTCGACGAGGAGCGCCACCGCGTCCGCCTCGTCCATCGGAGCCAGGGGGAACACCGCTTCGCCGGCGACCCGCAGGGGACGCCGGCCGACCGCGAGCACGGTGAGCCCGGGGGCACCGGCGAGAAGGTCCCGGACCAGTGGCGCGCAGTGCTCCACCAGGTGCTCGAAACCGTCGACCACCAGCAGCATCCGCCGCTCGGCGAGGTGCTCGACCAGCACCTCTCGCGGGGGCCTCGGCGTGTGGTCGGTCAGCCCGAGCGCCTCCGCCAGGGCGTGCCCGATCAGGTCCGGGTCGCGCAGCGACGCCAATCCGGCGAGCCGCACCCCATCGGCGTAGCGTTGTCGTGTCTCCGCAGCGGTCCGCAGCGCGAGCCGTGTCTTGCCGACCCCGCCCACGCCGACGACCGTGACCAGGCGGGAAGCCGTGAGGAGCGCCTTCAGGGACGCCTGCTCGGTGGCCCGCCCGACGAACCGGTTCAGCTCCGCCGGGAGATTGCTCCGTCGCATGGGACACGGAGCGTACTCACCCCCGTGCGCTCCGTACAATCGACTTCCCGTAACTCCCGTCCCACGAGCGGTAATGCGGTACGGCGGGACAGCCGGGGCGCGATAGGGTCGGGGGACGACTTTTCACATGGCCCCACGACAACAGAGAGCGGTGCAGAGTGACCGGTGGAGAGGTTGCCGGGATCCTGGTGGCCGTGTTCTGGGCGATCCTCGTCTCCTTCCTCGCCGTGGTGTTGGCGAGACTGGCACAGACGCTCAGGGCCACCACCAAGCTGGTGGCGGACGTGACCGAGCAGGCCGTTCCCCTGCTGGCCGATGCATCCGCGACCGTGCGCTCGGCGCAGACCCAGCTCGACCGGGTCGATGCCATCGCCACGGACGTCCAGGAGGTCACCTCCAACGCCTCCGCGCTCTCCACCACCGTCGCGTCCACGTTCGGCGGTCCGCTCGTCAAGGTGGCCGCCTTCGGCTACGGAGTCCGCAGGGCGCTCGGGCGGGGTCGGGAGGCCGAGGGCGCGCCGCGCGCCACCACCCGTCGTACCGTGATCGTCGGTCGTACCGTGCCGTCCGCGCGACGACGGAAGCAGAAGGGCTGAGCCGCGATGTTCCGCCGCACGTTCTGGTTCACGGCCGGCGCCGCCGCCGGTGTGTGGGCCACCACCAAGGTCAACCGCAAGCTGAAGCAGCTGACCCCCGAGAGCCTCGCGGCCCAGGCGGCCGACAAGGCAGTCGAAACCGGCCACCGGCTCAAGGACTTCGCCCTCGACGTGAGGGCGGGCATGGTCCAGCGGGAGGCCGAACTGGGCGAGGCGCTCGGCCTCGACGCCCCCGATGACCGGGGACGGGAGCTGCCGGAGCCGCGCCGGAGGGGCGTGCTCGGCCCCGCTGCGCGGTCGACCGCACATTCGTTTTCCAAGATGCCTACGAGTTCGTTCAACCGGAATGAGGACCACTGATGGAGTCGGCTGAAATTCGCCGCCGCTGGCTGAGCTTCTTCGAGGAGCGCGGGCACACCGTCGTCCCTTCGGCGTCGCTCATCGCGGACGACCCGACTCTGCTGCTCGTCCCGGCCGGCATGGTGCCGTTCAAGCCCTACTTCCTGGGCGAGGTCAAGCCGCCGTTCACGCGCGCCTCCAGCGTGCAGAAGTGCGTGCGCACGCCGGACATCGAGGAGGTCGGCAAGACCACCCGGCACGGCACGTTCTTCCAGATGTGCGGCAACTTCTCCTTCGGCGACTACTTCAAGGAAGGCGCCATCAAGCTCGCCTGGGAGCTGCTGACCACCCCGGTCGAGCACGGCGGCTACGGGCTTGAGCCGGAGAAGCTCTGGATCACGGTCTACCAGGAGGACGACGAGGCCGAGCAGATCTGGCGCGACGTCGTCGGCGTCCCGGCCGAGCGGATCCAGCGCCTCGGCAAGAAGGACAACTACTGGTCGATGGGCGTCCCGGGGCCCTGCGGTCCCTGCTCCGAGATCAACTACGACCGCGGTCCCGAGTTCGGCGTCGAGGGCGGTCCCGCCGTCAACGACGAGCGGTACGTGGAGATCTGGAACCTCGTCTTCATGCAGTACGAGCGAGGTGAGGGCTCCGACAAGGAGGACTTCCCGATCCTGGGCGAGCTGCCGTCGAAGAACATCGACACGGGCCTCGGCCTGGAGCGCCTGGCGATGATCCTCCAGGGCGTCCAGAACATGTACGAGACGGACACCCTCAAGGTCGTCATCGACAAGGCCACCGAGCTGACCGGCGTCGACTACGGCAAGGCCCACGACAGCGACGTTTCGCTCCGCGTGGTCGCCGACCACATGCGCACCTCCGTGATGCTCATCGGCGACGGGGTGACCCCCGGCAACGAGGGCCGCGGCTACGTGCTGCGCCGCATCATGCGCCGTGCCGTCCGCAACATGCGCCTGCTCGGCGCCACCGGTCCGGTCGTCAAGGACCTCGTCGACACCGTGATCAACACGATGGGCGAGCAGTACCCGGAACTGGTCACCGACCGCAAGCGCATCGAGACGGTCGCCCTCGCCGAAGAGGCCGCCTTCCTGAAGGCCCTCAAGGGCGGCACCAACATCCTCGACACCGCCGTCACCGAGACCAAGGCCGCCGGCGGCACCGTCCTCGCCGGCGACAAGGCGTTCCTGCTCCACGACACCTGGGGCTTCCCGATCGACCTCACCCTGGAGATGGCCGCGGAGCAGGGCCTCTCGGTGGACGAGGACGGCTTCCGCCGCCTGATGAAGGAGCAGCGGGACCGGGCCAAGGCCGATGCCAAGGCCAAGAAGACCGGGCACGCCGACGTCACCGCGTACCGGGAGATCGCCGACAACAGCGGTGCCACCCAGTTCACCGGTTACACCAACACCGAGGGCGAGACCACGATCGTCGGTCTCCTCGTGAACGGCGTTCCCTCGCCGGCCGCCTCTGAGGGCGATGAGGTCGAGGTCGTCCTCGACCGCACCCCGTTCTACGCCGAGGGCGGCGGCCAGATCGCCGACCAGGGCCGCATCAAGCTGCACAGCGGCGCGGTCATCGAGGTCCGCGACGTGCAGCAGCCGGTGCCGGGCGTGTCGGTGCACAAGGGCTCCGTGCAGGTCGGCGAGGTGACCGTCGGTGCGACCGCCTATGCCGCCATCGACGTCACGCGACGCCGGGCCATCGCCCGTGCCCACTCGGCCACCCACCTCACGCACCAGGCGCTGCGCGACGCCCTCGGTCCGACGGCCGCCCAGGCCGGTTCCGAGAACCAGCCCGGTCGCTTCCGCTTCGACTTCGGTTCGCCGAACGCCGTCCCCGGCACGGTCCTCATGGACGTCGAGCAGAAGATCAACGAGGTCCTCGGGCGCGAGCTGGAGGTCCACGCCGAGGTCATGCCGATCGACGAGGCCAAGCGCCAGGGCGCCATCGCCGAGTTCGGCGAGAAGTACGGCGAGCAGGTCCGCGTCGTCACCATCGGCGACTTCTCCAAGGAGCTGTGCGGCGGCACCCACGTCCACAACACCGCCCAGCTGGGCCTGGTGAAGCTGCTGGGCGAGTCGTCCATCGGTTCCGGCGTGCGCCGCATCGAGGCCCTCGTCGGTGTCGACGCGTACCACTTCCTCGCCAAGGAGCACACGGTCGTCGCCCAGCTCCAGGAGCTGGTCAAGGGGCGTCCGGAGGAGCTGCCGGAGAAGATCTCCTCCATGCTCGGCAAGCTGAAGGACGCCGAGAAGGAGATCGAGAAGTTCCGTGCGGAGAAGGTCCTCCAGGCCGCCGCCGGTCTCGTCGACTCCGCCCGGGACGTCCGCGGTGTCGCCCTCGTCACCGGCCAGGTCCCGGACGGCACCGGCGCTGATGACCTGCGCAAGCTGGTGCTGGACGTGCGCGGCCGGATCTCCGGTGGCCGTCCGGCCGTCGTGGCCCTGTTCACCACGGTCAACGGCAAGCCGCTCACGGTCATCGCCACGAACGAGGCCGCCCGCGAGCGGGGCCTCAAGGCCGGTGAGCTGGTCCGCACGGCCGCCAAGACGCTCGGTGGCGGCGGTGGCGGCAAGCCGGACGTCGCCCAGGGCGGTGGCCAGAACCCGGAGGCGGTCGGTGACGCCATCGCCGCCGTCGAGCGCCTGGTTGTGGAAACGGCCTGATGCGACGAGGACGACGACTCGCCGTCGACGTCGGGGACGCCCGGATCGGGGTCGCCTCGTGCGACCCCGACGGGGTCCTGGCCACGCCGGTGGAGACCGTGCCGGGGCGTGACGTCCCGGCCGCCCATCGGCGGTTGCGCCAGATCGTCGAGGAGTACGAGCCGATCGAGGTCGTCGTGGGCCTGCCCCGCTCGCTCAGCGGGCGGGAGGGGCCGGCCGCGACCAAGGTCCGCGCCTTCGCCCGCGAGATGGCGAAGGGCATCGCCCCGGTGCCGGTCCGGCTCGTCGACGAGCGGATGACCACGGTCACCGCGACCCAAGGGCTGCGGGCGTCCGGAGTGAAGTCGAAGAAGGGCCGGTCCGTCATCGATCAGGCCGCCGCTGTGATCATCCTTCAGAACGCTCTTGAGTCCGAACGGGTATCAGGTAATCCGCCCGGTGAGGGCGTCGAAGTGGTCATCTGATCGCGATACGGTAACGTTCCGCGCGATGCGGCGGTGTTCGAACAGCTTGCCGCACTACGTAGAGGCGGATCGTCCGGAAGCCTCGCGGCTGTTTGGGGATCGATGACTGAGTATGGCCGGGGCCCTGGCTCCGAACCGTGGCACCCCGGGGACCCGCTCTTCGGGGACCAGGGGTGGGAAGGTCAGCAGCAGTACCCGCAGCAGCCCGGCCAGTACGGCCACGGTGAGCAGGGGTACGCGGACCAGTACGGGCAGGGGCAGGAGCCCGGTCACTACCAGCAGGGGCACGACCCCGGCCACTACCCGCAGCAGCAGTACCAGCAGCAGCCGCAGGGCTACGTCGATCCTCAGTACCAACAGCAGCAGTACCAGCAGCAGTACCAGGAACAGCAGTACGGCGCAGGGCACCCGGGCGGCTATGACACGCCCGGGAACCTCGGACAGCAGTACGACGGGAACTGGGAGACGGGGCAGGCCGCGATGGCGTACGCTGCGCCTCCGGTCGACCCCTACGGCGGGCAGAACCCCGACCTCTACGGCACCCCGGAGGCGTACCCGCCGCCCCAACCGCCCGGCCGCCGTCAGGACCCGCCGGAGCCGGTCGTCGACTGGGCGCCGGAGGCACCGGTGAACCCGGCGGAACCGGACCGGGAACCCGAGGAGAAGCAACGCTTCTTCGCCGCGGAGGAAGAGGAAGACGAGGAGTACGACGAGGAGCCGGGACGGGGCCGCGGCTCCGGTGACGGCGACCGCCGCAGCAAGACGAAGAAGCGCAAGAGCAAGAACGGCGTGGCCTGCCTGGTCGTCGCGCTCGTCCTGGCCGGAGGCGTCGGCGGTGCCGGTTACTTCGCCTACCAGTTCTGGCAGGGGGAGTTCGGTGCCGCCCCCGACTTCGCGGGCAGCGGGAGCGGTGAGGTCCAGGTCGAGATCCCGAAGGCCGCGGGCGGCTACGAGATCGGCAACATCCTCAAGAAGGCCGGCGTGGTCAAGAGCGTCGACGCCTTCGTCTCGGCACAGCAGCGCAACCCCAAGGGCCTGTCGATCCAGGCGGGCGTCTACACGCTGAAGAAGGAGATGTCGGCGGACAGCGCGGTCACGCTGATGCTCGATCCGGCGAGCCAGGCCAACCTCGTCATCCCCGAGGGCAAGCGCAGCGCCTGGGTGTACGCACAGCTCGACGAGCGCCTCGGCCTCAAGGAAGGCACCACCAAGAGCATCGCCCGTGAGAAGGCGGACTCCCTGGGCCTGCCCGATTGGGCCAAGAACCACAAGGACGTCAAGGACCCCCTGGAAGGCTTCCTCTTCCCGGCGAGCTACCCCGTCGCCAAGGGCAGCAAGCCCGAGGACGCCCTGCGCAAGATGGTCGCCCGCGCGAACCAGGAGTACGGCAAGCTCGACCTGGACGCGAAGGCGAAGGAGCTGGGCCTCCAGGGACCGTGGGAAGTCCTGACGGTCGCGAGCCTCGTGCAGGTGGAGGGCAAGTACAAGCACGACTTCGACAAGGTCGCGCGGGTGGTCTACAACCGCCTCAAGCCGGGCAACACGCAGACCGCGGGCCGTCTGGAGTTCGACTCCACGGTGAACTACCTCAAGGGCACCAGCACCCTCGACGTCGGAACCGTCGACGACATGCGCAAGATCAAGGACCCGTACAACACCTACGCCTACGACGTGAAGGGCCTCACCCCCGGCCCCATCAGCAACCCCGGCATCGAAGCCCTCAACTCGGCGATGAACCCCGCCGACGGTCCGTGGTACTACTTCGTGTCGATCAACGAGAACAAGACCGTCTTCTCCGTGACGAACGAGGAGCACAACCGGAACGTCGCGGAGTACGAGAAGCAACGGAAGCAGGGCCAGTGAGCCAGCAGCACCGCGCGGCCGTCCTCGGTTCGCCCATCGCCCACTCGCTCTCCCCGGTCCTGCACCGGACCGCGTACGCCGAGCTCGGTCTCGACGGCTGGTCGTACGAGCGCTTCGAGGTCGACGAGGACGCGCTGCCCGGCTTCGTCGCCGCACTGGACGACAGCTGGGCCGGGCTCTCCCTGACCATGCCGCTCAAGCGCGCGATCATTCCCCTGCTCGACGAGATCAGCGACACGGCGGCCTCCGTGGAAGCCGTCAACACGGTCGTCTTCCGGGAGGACGGCCGCCGGGTCGGCGACAACACCGACGTCCCCGGCATGATCGCCGCCCTGCGGGAGCGGGGCGTCGAGAAGGTGGAGTCGGCAGCCGTCCTCGGGGCCGGTGCGACCGCCTCCTCAGCCCTCGCCGCCCTCGCCCGGATCTGCACGGGCCCCGTCACCGCCTATGTGCGGAGCGAGGCACGGGCCGAGGAGATGCGCGGTTGGGGCGAGCGACTGGCCGTGGAGGTCCGCACCGTCGACTGGGAACGGGCCGCGGAGGCCTTCGAGGCGCCGCTGGTCATCGCGACCACCCCGACCGGCACCACGAACGCGCTGGCGACCGCCGTACCGGACCGGGCCGGCACCCTCTTCGACGTGCTGTACGACCCCTGGCCCACTCCGCTCGCCGCCGCCTGGTCCGAGCGCGGTGGCCGGGTGGTCGGCGGCCTCGACCTCCTCGTCCACCAGGCCGTCCTCCAGGTCGAACAGATGACGGGGGCGCCCGAGGCCCCGCTCGCGGCGATGCGCGCGGCGGGGGAGAGCGCGCTCTCCCCGTCCTGAGCCGCGCAAGCAC
>NZ_JBHYMF010000156.1:0-16636 GCF_042742855.1 Streptomyces sp. NPDC058877
GGCGCGGCCCTTTGCCGTTCGGGCCGGGTGTCAGTTGTGGCCGAAGCGCTTCTGACGCCCCTTGCGGGCCATGTCGCCCGGTGTCACCTGGCTGGCGCGCTGCTCGGCCTGCGACTCCATCGACGACTGCTGTGCCTGCTGGGCGCCGCGCTCGGCCGGCGACTGCTGCTTCTGGCTGCGGTTCTGGTTGCGGTTCTTGGCCATGGGGATTGCCTCCTCAAAGGGGCCTGGGGGCCAGGGTCGCTGTCAGACTCACATATGGTTATCAAAGCCGCATTTTGGATCATTACGGAGTGTCAGGGAGGGCGGGGCGCGACATCCGCCACGCCGATGATCCAGTTCCGACCGTCAAGCTCCCGGCCGTCGGGCAGACTCGAAGTGAACCCGAAGCGCCTTCCGATCCCGATCCCGATCCCCCGATCGGATCCCGATCCGACCCCGAGGCTCCCGAAAGAGGGTGGAACACGTGGACCGCTGTGTCGTCCTGGTGGACGCCGGCTACCTGCTGGGCGCCGCCGCCAGCCTCCTCGCCGGGGAACCGGCCCGCTCCAGGATCACCGTCGACCATGCCGGACTGATCCAGCAGCTGCGTCAGCGCGCCGAGGCCGAGACCGCACTGCCCCTCCTGCGGATCTACTGGTTCGACGGAGCGCCCGACCGGGTGCCCCAGCCCGAGCACCGCAGGCTGCGCGTGATGCCCCGGGTCACCGTCCGGCTCGGGGCCCTGACCAGGAGCGACGGCCGATGGGCCCAGAAGGGCGTCGACGCCGCCATGCACACCGAGCTGACCGAGCTCGCCCGGAACGGGGCCTGCTCCGACATCGTGCTCGTCACCGGTGACGGCGACCTGTTGCCCGGCCTCATGTCGGCCAAGGAGCACGGTGTCGCCGTCCACCTCTGGGCGGTCCAGGCCGCCGACGGCGACTACAACCAGTCCGAGGACCTGGTCGCCGAAGCCGATGAGCGACGGGTGCTCGACCGGGCCTGGATCACCCGCGCCGTCCGGTCCAAGGACCTCACCGGCAGCTGTGCGCCGCCCCCCGCCCCCCGGCCCGAGATCGCCGCCATCCTCTCCGCGCCCCTGCCCGAATCGGCTCTCGCCGCCTCTGCCGAACGGGCAGCGGAAGCGGCTGCCGCGGCGGCGCGCAACGGGGCGTCGACTCCTGGCCCGGGCGACCACGGGCGACTCCGCCCCGACGGGCACGCCACGGGCGGCGAGCGGGTCGGCGACGAGGCCGCCCCCACCCCCGCGACGCCCGGCAGGGGCGTCCCCACCCCGAAGGACCTGGCGGGGTTGCGGGGACCTGCCTCCCTGGGGTCTGCGACCACCCCCTTCGCGCAGGGCGCGAGCGCACTCCGCTGGTCTTCCGACCGGGGGTGGATCGAGCGTCCGACGCCTTCCCTCGGGGAACCGGCCGAGACCGCCTCCCTGCCCACCCTCGCGGCACTCACCAGTGCGGAGCAGCGCTGGGCCGACCGCGAGGAGGACATCACCACCGTCGGCGGTGACCCCTTCGAGGTCGGACAGGTGTTCGCGCGACGTTGGATGGAGCGCCTCCCCGAGCAGAACCACGTCCAGAAGCTGTCCACCCTCTACCCTCGCATCCCGCACCGCATCGACGGCGAACTCCTCCGCTACGCGGCCCGGTTCGGTCTCCTCGCGCACAAGGACGACCAGATCGACGAGCACGACCGGTATGCGATCCGGGCGGGATTCTGGCGTGAGATCGACGTCCGGACCGCCGCCGAACACGCCCCCGCGCCCGGAGCAGGCCCGGCGACCCCGTAGGCTCTTACACCGTGAGTACGGTGTGCGTGGTGCGGGATCTGGTCAAGACGTACCCCGCCACGCGCGGCAGGCGCGGTGCGCCCGCGACCCCCGAGGTGCGTGCCACCGACGGGGTCGGCCTCGACGTGCGCGGCGGCGAGATCTTCGGCCTGCTCGGACCCAACGGAGCCGGCAAGTCCACCCTCGTCCGGCAACTCACCGGGCTCATGCGCCCCGACTCCGGCAGCGTCGAACTCCTCGGCCACGACCTCGTGCGTCATCCCGAACGGGCCTCCCGACTCCTCGCCTACCTGGGCCAGGAGTCCACCGCCCTCGATGAGCTGACCGTCTCCCTCGCCGCCGAGACCACCGGCCGGCTCCGCGGTCTCGGTGCCCACGACGCCCGCACCGAGCGCGATGCCGTCCTGGAGGAGCTCGGCCTCGGCGGGATCGCCGGTCGCCCCCTCAAGAAGCTCTCGGGCGGACAGCGGCGGCTCGCCTGCTTCGCCGCCGCGCTCGTTGGTCGACGTCCGGTCCTCGTCCTCGACGAGCCCACCACCGGCATGGACCCGGTCGCCCGCCGTGCCGTCTGGGCAGCCGTCGACCGGCGACGGGCCGAGGAGGGCACCACGGTCCTGCTGGTCACCCACAACGTCATCGAGGCAGAGACCGTCCTGGACCGGGTTGCCGTCCTCGACCGCGGCCGGGTCATCGCCTGTGACACCCCCGCCGGGCTCAAGGCGCGCGTCGCGGGCGAAGTGAGGGTCGAGCTGGTCTGGCGCGACGCGCCGCCGCTCCACCTGCCCGAGGTCGCCGCACTGCACGGACTGGCCCAGGAGGCAGGACGTCGCTGGCGCCTCCGGCTCGACCACGACGCCGCCCGGGCGGCCGTCGCCGCGGTCACCGGCGGGGCGGCGTTCGCCGCCCTCGACGACTTCACCCTGGCCACGCCGAGCCTGGAGGACGTCTACCTCGCACTGGGCGGGGCGACGGAGGGTCTGGTGAAGGCATGATCCCTGATCCTTCACGTGCGCCCGCCGGACCTCCGTCCGTGCCCGCCGGGCCCGCGGCCCCGGCCCTCCGCCCCGCCCGGGTCGTCCCTCCCCCGATGCCCCCCATGAACGCGGTCCCCCTCCTCGCCCACGTGGCACCCCGCGTTCCGCGCGTGACCGTCAGGAGCTGTACGCAGTGAGCACCCTGCCCGCCGAGACCCTGTCGGCCGGTGCGCCTCCGGCCCGGCCCCGGGGGGGAGGGGACGGCGCAGCCCCCCTCGCCCCGCGCGCCCGGCTGTTGCCCGCCCTGGCCGCCGTCTACCGCGCCCAGCTCTCCCGAGCCCGCGTCGCCCGCATTCCGTTGCTCTTCGTCGCCACCTTCCAGTCGATCGGGATCATGGTCCTGATGCGCGGGGTCGTGGACGGCGGTTCCGAGGCGCGTGCCGTCGTGGCCGGCTCCACCGTCCTCGTCGTCGCCTTCGTCGCGCTCAACCTGCTCGCCCAGTACTTCGGGCAGCTGCGCGCCGGCGGAGGCCTCGACCACTACGCCACCCTGCCCGTGCCGCCCGCCGCCGTGGTGCTCGGTGCTGCCGGGGCGTACGCCTCCTTCACCGTGCCGGGCACGGCCGTCACTGCCGTCGCGGGCTCCGTGTTGTTCGGGCTGCCCCTCGACCACCTGTGGATCCTCGCCGCCGTCGTCCCGCTCGCCGGAGCGGCGCTCGCCGGACTCGGGGCGGCCCTCGGGCTCCTCGCACCCCGCCAGGAGCTGGCCACCCTCCTCGGTCAGCTCGGCATGTCGGCGGCCCTGCTCCTCGGGGTCCTTCCGGCCGAGGGACTGCCGGGGCCGATCGGCTGGGCGCGGAACCTGCTGCCGTCGACGTACGGGGTCGAGGCCCTGGCCCGGACCTTCGACCCGCACCCGGACTGGGCGGCCGTCATGGCCGACCTCTCCGTGTGCGGGGCCGTCGGAGTGCTCTCGCTCGCCGTCGCCACCTGGGCGTACCGTCGGGCCGCCGTCCGCTGAGGCGGGCCACAGGGACACCTGGCACGATGGCGGGGTGACCGCACCTCTGACTCCGCCTCACCAGCCGCACGACTCCGTCTGGCCCCCGCCGCCGCCGACGCCCCCCGGCTCGGCCGGAGACCCGATCACGGCGGCCGAGGTCGTGCGGGGCGCCGTGGTGACGCTCGTCTCCGCGGTCGCGGGGGTGCTCCTCGGGGTGCTGTGGCTGAACCTGGCCCCGCGCGTGCTGCTCATCTCGGACGGCAAGGGGGTCTACCTGAGGAACTCCGAGGGGGAGTCGGCGGTCGGTGCCGACGGCACCTTCGTCCTCCTCGCACTGGCCTTCGGCGCGGTCGCCGCGCTCGTGGTCTTCCTGCTTCGCCGGAAGGGCGGGGTCCCGCTGGTGCTGGGCCTGGCGCTGGGCGGCGTCCTCGGTTCACTGCTCGCTTGGGGGATCGGCACTTCCTTCGGCCCGACCGATGACGTGGTGGCCCACGCCAAGGCGGTCGGTCCGAACGTCGTCTTCGACGCACCGCTCGAACTGAACCTGGGGGCCGCCGGAATGCTGGCCTGGCCGCTCGCCGCGATGGTCGTCCACCTCGGGTTGACCGCCGCTTTCGGCCCCCGTGATCCGGAACCGGAGCCCTGGAACCAGCCGAAGCCGTACGCCCAGGGCCCGGGCCCGAGCTGACGGAACCCGCGTCCGCCGCAGCCGCGTCGTGCTTCAGGCGCGGCCGATCGGCGCCAGGACCGCCGAGGTGAGCGCCGCCAGGTCCGCGGGGGAGAGCTCCACCTCCAGGCCGCGGCGGCCCGCCGAGATGCAGATCGACGCGTGCTCCGAGGCCGAGGCGTCGAGGACCGTGCGGAGCCGCTTGCGCTGACCCAGCGGGGAGATGCCGCCCCGGACGTACCCCGTGGTGCGTTCCGCCGCCGCCGGGTCGGCCATCGCCGCCCGCTTCCCGCCGACCGCCGAGGCGAGTGCCTTGAGGTCCAGCTGGCCCGCCACCGGGACGACCGCGACCGTCAGCTCCCCGTCGACGTCCGCCACCAGCGTCTTGAAGACCCGGTCGGGGGAGACCCCGAGGGCCTCCGCCGCCTCCTCCCCGTACGAGGGGGAGGCCGGGTCGTGCTCGTACGCGTGCAGGGTGAACGGCGTGCCGGCCGCCGTCAGGGCCACCGTTGCCGGAGTCCCTCCGCTGTTCTTCTTCTGCTTCTTGGCCACGCGCTTCTTCCTCGGCTGGGTCCGTCCGGCGGGGCCGGCTCAGTTCGGGTACGTCGGGGTCTGCGTCAGGTCCACCACCGGTAGCGACGGCAGGTGGCGCAACACGGCCGTTTCCGCACGCAGCAGGGCCAGCTCCTCGCGCAGCCGGGTCGCCGTGTCCGGCGCCTGGAGCAGTCGCTGCTTGGACGGGTTGTCGAGCACCGCTGCCGCTGCGACCAGGTACGACACCACGGAGGGGTCGTCCGGCAGTTCGCTCGTCGTCAGCGAGCGCTCCCGTGCTCCGGCGAGGCGCTTCTGGTAGTTGCGGAAGGCCCGGAGCACCCCTTCGGCGAGGGAACCGGCTTCCTCGCCCTGCACCTCGGGGACCTCCTCGACCTCGGCGGTCAGGAAGGGGCCGCTCGCATCGACGGACAGCAGCTTCACCCGGGTCGTACCGGTGGCCATCACTTCGAAGCTGCCGTCGGCACGCTCCCGGATGGAGGCCGCGTCGGCGATGCAGCCGACCCGGTGGAAGGACTGCAGGGGGTCGGGGCCGAAGCCCGCCGCCGGGCCCTTCTCCGGGAGGGACGTCTGGTCCGGCATGCCGGGGGCGGTCGGCGCGACTTCACGGCCGTCGCGAATGGCGACGACGGCGAAGCGGCGCGGTTCCGAGTCGTCGATCGTGAGCAGTTCGCGCATCATGGCGCGATAACGCTCCTCGAAGACGTTCAGCGGCAGCACGAGGCCCGGGAACAGCACCGCATTGAGCGGGAAGAGGGGCAGGCGAGCGGTGGTCACAGCGGCCAAGCCTAATGGCCGCGGGGCCCGCTCCGTCCGGTCCGTTCGTCACGGGGGTTCCAGAGCGGGGTCCGGCGGGCCACTTCGTCCCGCACCCGATCCCGCGCGGCCAGGAAACGGTGCAGCGGATCCTTCCCCGAGGAACCCGGCACGAAGGCCCAGGGGAAGGAGGTCGCGCACGGGCCGATCCGCCCGAACTCCGCCCATGCCTCGTCCCACCGGGCGCGCTCGATCAGCACCCACGCGAGCAGGTTGCGGATCTCTGCCGGCCAGAGGTCGCCCGGCGGGAAGGCGGCGGACAGCGCCAGGCCGCGGTCCGCCGCCGCGTCGACCCGGGTGTCCGGCACGGAGCCCTCCGGTCCCGGAGGCGCGCGGAGCCCGTCGTGGGCCGCACGGACCGGTAGTGCCCGCACGAGCGAGCGGGGAGCGGCGTCGTCGGCCGCCTGTTCGGCGAAGTCGAAGGCAGCCGAGTGTGAGCCGTACCACTGAGCGGAGAGGTACTTCAGTGCCGAGACATGGCAACCGTAGTGATGCGGGACGCGAAGCACGGCTTGTTCCCACAGCGACTCGAAGACGGCGTGCCCAGCGTGCGCCCCCCGCGCGTGGTCCAGTGCGAGTCGCCACGGCACCGGGTCGTGCGGCGCCTGAGCGGCGACCTCATGGACCAGCGGGGCGAGCTCGCGCAGCCGCTCGGCCCGTGCCGGGGATCCCCAGGCCCTGCGGACGGAGAGCTGGGCCGTGACGAGATGGGCGTCGGGATCGCGGGGTGCTGCCGCCAGCCATCCGGTCAGCCAGTCACCCCGGTGATGGGCGAAGGCGGCCAGGCGAACGACATAGCGGTCGCGGTCCTCCCAGGCGGCGGCGTCCCGGGTGGTGGCGAGCAGTTTCGCCGCGGGTTCCGGGTCACCGAGGGCGGCGGCGACCAGGGCGGGGGCGAGCCTGTCATCCGGGGGGTCGAGCAGCACGTCGCCGTCCGGCACGAGCCCCGCGGCGAGTCGCGGTGCGTGCCGGGCTGAGCGGACGGTGCCGACCAGGGCGCGGAGCAAGGGCATGATGGGGCGCATTCTCTCCCGGCCGCCCTTGCTGCGGCAGCCGCATCACCGGGTCGCGACAGCTTCCTCACCCCGCTGCGACAAACCCGAGCACGTCCCGTCCCGACGGCGTCGGGGGGTGCGCCCCGTCCCGACGGCCTCCGGGGTGCGCCCCGTCGCCGTTCTTCGCAGCCCCCGGCCCCCCGGCCCCCGGCCCCCGGCGGCCCCGGCGGTACGGCCCTCAGCCTCGTCTCAGCAGTCGGGTCGCGCCCGCCGCCACCGTCGTCGCGAGGATCCAGCCGAGCAAGGTCAGTGCCGTCGCCGCCCACTGCCACCAGCCCTCCAGCCGCCAGGAACCGTCCTGTCCGAGATTGATCACGGGCAGCAGCAGGTCGAGGGCGTACAGCGTGGCGTTCCACTCGGGGGCCTCGTCCTCCTTGAGCGGTATCGGACGGTAGTGGGTGAAGGCCACCGTGCCCGCCGCCCACAGCACGGCCATCCACAAGGTCGCCCGTCCCGGGCGGTAGCCGTACGCCACGGTCCAGTCCTGGAGGTAGCCCCAGAGCTTCCCCGCGATGGGAAGGGTCTCCCGTCTGCGTCGTTGTTTGGCGAGCAGCACCTCGCGGGCGTCGGCGTCCTCCCCGCTGTTCCGCAGGACCGCCGCGAGCCGCTCGTACGGCTCGGGCGCGTACTCCGGGGTGGCCGCCGCCACCCATTCCAGGCGCCGCGACAGGGGGAAGTGCCCGTACGGCACGAGGTTTTCGTAGACGAAGCCGCCCATGGCGAGACCGCCGGGCCCCGGCCAGCTGGTCGCCAGGTCGATCAGGGTGACGACCTTGGCGCCGTTGAGCACCACCCGGCCCTCCTGCGGGCGCTCCCCGTTGAACCGCAGTTCCGGGGTGACGATCCGGCGCAGCGACAACTCCTCCCGGCGGGCACCGTCCAAGAGGAACCGGGCGTGGTTCAGGTCCACCGCGTCACCGAACCGGCCGTCGTCGAGGCGCACCCCGCCGTGGAACTCCACCGGTTTGCGCCGGGCTCCCTGCGCGGGCGCCGTCCCGTAGGGCGGGGTGGCCATCGGCCCGCTCGTGCTTCCCGCCGGCCCCGGTCCTCCGTACACCCAGGCCGCGTTCAGATAGAGCGAGCGCTCCACCGTCAGCTGGGGGGCGTTCAGCGCGCGACGGCCCTGCATCCCGCGCAGCACGCTGCCCCGCAGGCTGAGCGAGACCCCGACCTTCGCCCCGCGCAGGCTCAGCTCCCCGTGGCTCTCGATCAGCTCGGCCTGGAGGTCCTGGGCGACCACCATGCCGTCCGCCGTGATGGCCCGCCCCCGCCGGTCCGGCCACACCTGGATCTGGTTGATCAGCAGGTCCGTGCCGATCTGTGCGTCCGTCAACCGAATGCCCCGGCGCACCCGGCAGCGCGGCAGGTGCAGATCCCCCTCGGTGTGCAGCCGGGCCGCCTCCAGGCGGGGCAGGGCGCACGCGACCATCCGCAGGGTGCCGAACCGGGCTTCGGGCAGCACGACTTCGCCGTCGAACCGGCAGCCGCTCAGCTCCACATAGGGCCCTATCGTCCCGCCCGCCAGGTTCAACACGCCGGTGATCCTGACCCCGCGCAGCTTCAGCGCGGCCACTCGCCCGGAGCGGGCCGGCGGCCCCGCGAGCAGCAGCAGTGCCACCACGTCGGCTCGGACGCTCCGCTCCTCCCCCCATTGCCGTGCCCCGAAAGGGTCGTCCCATTCCGCGATCCCCTCGGTCAGATCACAGGCCCTGCCGATCCGGTACGCCCTCCACACGGCCCGCTCCGGGCCCGTGAGGCCGTCCGGCATCCCGTCCTCGTGCGGCTCGGTCACTGCCGCCCCCCTCGCTTTCCACGATCCGCTCCCACGGCTCCGCTCCCGGGGCCCGTGGATTCGTACAGCCGTTCTTCCCGCTGAGTGACGGGCTGAACGCTAACGGTCAGGTGTGGCGACAAGACGCCACTGTGGCGCGTATCAGCCAGTGATACGGGCGTCCGACGCCGTGGGCCGTCTGAGAGAATTGACCCGTGATCTCTCGAATCGATCTGCGCGGCGAGGCCCTCCCCGAGGGTTCTTCCCTGCGCGACCTGCTGCCCCGTGCCGAGTTCGACGTGGAAGCCGCCCTGGAGAAGGTGCGGCCGATCTGCGAGGACGTCCGGCATCATGGCGCGGCGGCAGTGATCGACTACGGGGAGAAATTCGACGGCGTCCGCGTCCCGAGCCTGCGGGTGCCCGGCGAGGCGATCGCCCGCGCCCTCGACGAGCTCGACCCGGCTGTCCGGGCCGCCCTCGAAGAGTCCGTCCGGCGGGCCCGCCTCGTCCACCGCGAGCAGCGCCGAAGCGCCCACACCACCCAGGTGGTGCCCGGCGGCACGGTCACCGAGAAGTGGATCCCGGTCGAGCGCGTCGGTCTGTACGTGCCGGGCGGCCGCTCGGTCTACCCGTCCTCCGTCGTGATGAACGTCGTCCCGGCGCAGGAGGCCGGCGTCGAGGGCGTGGCCGTCGCCTCGCCCCCGCAGAAGGAGTTCGGCGGACTGCCGCACCCGACGATCCTGGCCGCCTGTGCCCTGCTCGGCGTCGACGAGGTCTACGCCGCCGGCGGCGCCCAGGCCATCGCCATGTTCGCGTACGGCACCGGGGGCACCGCCGATGAGCCCGGCTGTGCTCCCGTCAACCTGGTCACCGGCCCCGGCAACATCTACGTGGCCGCCGCCAAGCGCCTCCTCAAGGGGCGCATCGGCATCGACGCCGAGGCCGGTCCGACGGAGATCGCGATCCTCGCGGACGCCACCGCCGACCCCGTGCACGTGGCCGCCGACCTCATCAGCCAGGCCGAGCACGACCCGATGGCCGCCTCCGTCCTCGTCACCGATTCCGAAGAGCTGGCCACCGCCACCGAGGCCGAGCTGAAGACCCAGGTCGCCGCCTCCAAGCACGTCGACGACCGGATCGTCCCGGCCCTCGCCGGCCGTCAGTCCGCGATCGTCCTCGTCCGCGACCTCGCCGACGGCCTCAAGGTCGTCGACGCGTACGGTGCCGAGCACCTGGAGGTCCAGACCGTCGACGCCGCCGTCGTCGCCGACCGCGTCCGCAACGCAGGCGCGATCTTCGTCGGTCCCTGGGCGCCCGTATCGCTCGGCGACTACTGCGCCGGCTCCAACCACGTCCTGCCCACCGGCGGCTGCGCCTGTCACTCCTCGGGCCTCTCCGTGCAGTCCTTCCTGCGCGGGGTGCACATCGTGGACTACACCCGCGACGCGCTCGCCGACGTCGCCCACCACGTCGTCACCCTGGCCGAGGCCGAGGACCTCCCGGCCCACGGCGCCGCGATCAAGGCAAGGTTCGGATGGAAGGTTCCCGAGAGCAAGTGACCTCGTACGACACCGTCCGCATCGACGACCTGCCCGTCCGCGACGAGCTGCGCGGCAAGTCCCCCTACGGTGCCCCCCAGCTCGACGTGCCCGTCCAGCTGAACACCAACGAGAACCCCTACCCGCTGCCCGAGCCCCTGGTGGCCCGGATCGCGGAGCGGGTCGCCGAGGCCGCCCGCCACCTCAACCGCTACCCCGACCGGGACGCGGTCGAGCTCCGCACCGGACTCGCCGCCTACCTCACCCGGACCGCCGGGCACCGCGTCGGCATCGAGAACGTCTGGGCCGCCAACGGCTCCAACGAAGTCCTCCAGCAACTGCTGCAGACCTTCGGCGGTCCCGGCCGCACCGCGATCGGCTTCGAGCCCTCGTACTCGATGCACGCCCTGATCGCCCGCGGCACCGGGACCGGTTGGGTCTCCGGGCCGCGCAACGAGGACTTCACCATCGACGTCGAGGCGGCCGTCCGGGCCATCGCGGAGAACGCGCCGGACGTCGTCTTCGTCACCTCGCCCAACAACCCCACCGGCACCGCGGTCGAGGCCGAGACCGTGCTGGCCCTCCACGAAGCGGCCCAGGCCGCCAAGCCGTCCCTGGTCGTGGTCGACGAGGCGTACGTGGAGTTCAGCCACCACGACTCGCTGCTGCCCCTCATCGAGGGCCGCCCGCACCTGGTGATCTCCCGGACCATGTCCAAGGCCTTCGGCGCCGCCGGACTGCGCCTCGGTTACCTCGCCGCCCACCCCGCCGTCGTCGACGCGGTGCAGCTGGTCCGGCTGCCGTACCACCTCTCGGCCGTCACCCAGGCCACCGCGCTCGCCGCGCTGGAGCACACCGACACCCTCCTCGGGTACGTCGAGCAGCTCAAGGCCGAGCGCGACCGGATCGTCACCGAGCTGCGGGCGATCGGCTACGAGGTCACCGAATCCGACGCCAACTTCGTGCAGTTCGGGCGGTTCCCCGACGCCCACGCGGCGTGGCGGTCGATCCTCGACCGGGGCGTCCTGGTCCGGGACAACGGCGTACCGGGATGGCTGCGGGTCACCGCAGGCACCCCCGAAGAGAACGACGCGTTCCTGGACGCGGTCCGTGAACTGAAGAAGGAGCAGGAGCGATGAGCCGCGTAGGCCGCGTTGAGCGCACCACCAAGGAGACCTCCGTCGTCGTCGAGATCGACCTCGACGGCACCGGAAAGGTCGACGTGTCGACCGGGGTCGGTTTCTACGACCACATGCTCGACCAGCTCGGCCGGCACGGTCTGTTCGACCTGACCGTGAAGACCGACGGCGACCTGCACATCGACTCGCACCACACCATCGAGGACACCGCCCTCGCACTCGGTGCCGCCTTCAAGCAGGCCCTCGGCGACAAGGTCGGCATCTACCGCTTCGGGAACTGCACGGTCCCGCTGGACGAGTCCCTCGCCCAGGTCACCGTGGACCTCTCGGGTCGTCCCTACCTGGTGCACACCGAGCCCGAGAACATGGCGCCGATGATCGGCTCGTACGACACCACGATGACCCGGCACATCCTGGAGTCCTTCGTGGCCCAGGCGCAGATCGCGCTGCACGTCCACGTGCCGTACGGCCGCAACGCCCACCACATCGTGGAGTGCCAGTTCAAGGCGCTCGCCCGTGCCCTGCGCTACGCCTCCGAGCGTGACCCGCGCGCCGCCGGGATCCTCCCCTCGACGAAGGGCGCACTCTAGTCGTGAACGGCCTCTCCACCATCCTCATCGTCGTCGGGCTCTTCCTGCTCGGCGGCATCTACTCCTTCGTCAAGCAGCAGATGCCCAAGGGGCTCATCGTGCTGCTGTCCATCGGCGCCGCGATGTGCCTCGCCGCCGGCACACTGCGTTTGGACGTGTGGTCATGAGCACGGTTCCTCCGAAGAAGGTCGTCGTCTTCGACTACGGCTTCGGCAACGTCCGGTCCGCCGAGCGCGCGCTCGCCCGGGTCGGTGCCGAGGTCGAGATCACCCGCGACTACGACCGGGCCATGAACGCCGACGGGCTCCTCGTCCCCGGCGTCGGAGCCTTCTCCGCCTGCATGCAGGGCCTCAAGGAGGCCCGCGGCGACTGGATCGTCGGCCGTCGGCTCTCCGGGGGCCGCCCGGTCATGGGCATCTGCGTGGGCATGCAGATCCTCTTCGCCCAGGGCATCGAGCACGGCGTGGAGACCGAGGGCCTCGACGAGTGGCCCGGTACGGTCGGGCCGTTGAACGCCCCCGTCGTCCCCCACATGGGTTGGAACACCGTCGACGCCCCGGCTGACAGCCAGCTGTTCGCGGGGCTCGACGCCGACGCCCGGTACTACTTCGTGCACTCCTACGCGGTGCGCGAGTGGACCCTGGAGGTCGGCAACCCCAACATGCGCGCTCCCAAGGTCGCCTGGGCCACCCACGGCGAGCCGTTCGTCGCGGCGGTCGAGAACGGTGCCCTGTGGGCCACCCAGTTCCACCCCGAGAAGTCCGGCGACGCCGGCGCTCAGCTCCTCACCAACTGGATCGGAACCCTGTGACTGTGTCGACTGGAAGCGTCCTCGAACTCCTCCCCGCCGTCGACGTCCGCGACGGCCAGGCCGTCCGTCTCGTGCACGGCGAGTCCGGCACCGAGACCTCCTACGGTTCCCCGCTGGAGGCGGCCCTCGCCTGGCAGCGCTCCGGTGCCGAGTGGCTCCACCTGGTCGACCTCGACGCAGCCTTCGGCACCGGCGACAACCGTGCGCTGGTCGCCGAGGTGACCCGCGCCATGGACATCAAGGTCGAGCTCTCCGGCGGCATCCGCGACGACGCCTCGCTCGCCGCCGCCCTCGCCACCGGCTGCACCCGCGTCAACCTCGGCACCGCCGCGCTGGAGACCCCCGAGTGGGTGGCCAAGGTCATCGCCGAGCACGGCGACAAGATCGCCGTTGGCCTCGACGTGCGCGGCACCACGCTGCGCGGTCGCGGCTGGACCCGTGACGGCGGCGACCTGTACGAGACGCTGGCCCGCCTCGACTCCGAGGGCTGCGCCCGGTACGTGGTCACCGACATCGCCAAGGACGGCACCCTCCAGGGCCCCAACCTGGAGCTCCTGAAGAACGTCTGCGCGGCCACCGACAAGCCCGTCGTCGCCTCCGGCGGCGTGTCCTCCCTGGACGACCTGCGGGCCCTGTCCGGGCTGGTCCCGCTCGGCGTCGAGGGCGCGATCGTGGGCAAGGCGCTGTACGCCGAGGCCTTCACCCTCGAAGAGGCGCTCGCGGCGGTGACCTCCGCATGACCGATTCCCTGCGCAAGGTCGTCACCGGTGCCCCGTGGGAGGAGCAGTTCGGCTACTCCCGTGCGGTCGAGCTCCCGAACGGGACCGTCCTCGTCGCCGGCTGCACCTCGGTGGTCGACGGTCAGATCGCCGACGGCGGTCCCTACGACCAGGCCGTCAACTCCTTCAACGTGGCCTTCAGCGCCCTGAAGCAACTGGGCATGGGCGCCGAGCACGTGGTCCGGACCCGGATGTACATCACCCACGCCCGGGACGTGGAGGAGGTGGGCCGTGCCCACAAGGAACTGTTCGACGCCGTCCGTCCGGCCGCGTCGATGATCATCGTCTCCGGCTTCGTCGACCCCCGCCTGGTCGTCGAGGTCGAGGTCGAGGCCTACCGGGGGGAGGACGCATGAGCCTGGCGGTACGTGTGATCCCCTGCCTGGACGTGGACAACGGCCGGGTCGTCAAGGGCGTCAACTTCCAGAACCTGCGGGACGCCGGCGACCCCGTCGAGATGGCCAAGCTGTACGACGCCGAGGGCGCCGACGAACTGACCTTCCTCGACATCACCGCCTCCTCCGGCAACCGGGAGACCACCTACGACGTGGTGCGCCGCACCGCCGAGCAGGTCTTCATCCCGCTCACGGTCGGCGGCGGCGTCCGCTCGGCCGAGGACGTCGACAAGCTGCTGCGGGCCGGCGCGGACAAGGTCGGCGTCAACACCGCGGCCATCGCGCGCCCCGAGCTGATCCAGGAGATCGCGGAGCGCTTCGGCCGCCAGGTCCTCGTGCTCTCCGTGGACGCGCGCCGCACCGAGTCGGGCTCCTTCGAGGTGACGACGCACGGGGGCCGCAAGGGCACCGGCATCGACGCCGTGGAATGGGCGCACCGGGCCGCCGAGCTGGGGGCGGGGGAGATCCTGCTCAACTCGATGGACGCCGACGGCACCAAGGACGGGTACGACACCGAGATGATCGCGGCCGTGCGCAAGCACGTCACGGTCCCCGTGATCGCCTCCGGCGGCGCCGGCAAGCTCGCGGACTTCCCACCGGCCGTGGCCGCGGGCGCGGACGCGGTGCTCGCGGCCTCCGTCTTCCACTTCGGCGAACTGCGGATCCCGCAGGTCAAGGACGTGCTGCGGGAGGCGGGCCACCCGGTCCGCTGATTCCCCGCACGGAAGGGCCCCTTCGGGGGCCCTTCCTCTTGGAGAGATGCAAAAGATTATTTGTGCAATTTCTCTTGTGCAGTTTTTCCTTCGCATCTAGGGTCAGCGTCATGACCTCGTCGGAGAACCGTCGCATCAGTGATCTCGGCACCCTCAGGGCCATCGCGCACCCGCTGCGGATGCGCCTCTACCGCGCCCTCTTCGTGGCCCGCACCGCCACCGCCTCCCAGCTCGCCGAGCAGGTCGACGAAGCCGTGTCCCTCGTCAGCTACCACCTGCGCAAGCTCGCCGAGCACGGCCTCATCGAGGAGGCCGAGGCCCAGTCCTCGGACGGCCGGGAACGCTGGTGGCAGCCCAGCTCGTACGGTGTCGAGATGAGGGATGAGGACGTCCGCGGCACCCCTGAACTGCTCGCCGCGAGTGATGCCTTCAGTCGCGTCGTCGAGCAGCAGCGCACCGAATTCCACCGCCGCTTCATGGACGAGCGGTTGACCTGGTCCGAGGAGTGGCGATCGGCCGCCATCAGTTCCGAATGGCTGCCGCGGCTGACCTCCGAGGAACTCGCCGCCCTTGGCAAGGAACTGGCTGCCGTCTGCGATAAGTACGACCGCAGGGCCCGCGCCGCCGAGGCCGCCGGCGACACCGAGGGCCGCGAGAACGTCGCCGTCCACCTGCACGGCTTCCCCTACCGGGGGGTCTGATGCCCGCGCTCGCGACCCCCGCCCGCACCACGGCGGCCCCCGCCCACCAAAACCCCCAGGTCCTGCGCTGGCTCGGCGCCTACACCGCTTCCACGGTCGGCGACAGCATCTACTACCTCGCCCTCTCCTGGGCTGCCGTCACCAGTGGCACCCCCGCCCAGGCAGGGCTCGTCATGGCCGTCTCCGCGGGGCCCCGCGCCCTGCTCATGCTGTTCGGGGGAGTGCTCGCCGACCGGCTCGGCCCGCGCCGGGTCGTCATCGCCTCCGACGCCGTCCGCTGCCTCGTCACCCTCGGTCTCGCCGCGGCCCTCCTCCTGGCCTCGCCCGGACTGTGGGCCCTCGCCGCCGTCGCCCTCGTCTTCGGCGTCGTCGACGCCCTCTTCCTGCCGGCCGTCGGCGCCCTGCCGCCCCGGATCGCGGAGCGCGACCAGCTCGCCCGCGTCCAGGGCATGCGCGGCATCGCCTACCGCCTCGGAGCGGTCCTCGGCTCCCCGCTGGGCGGCCTCGCCGTCGCCCTCGGCGGCTCCGCCGCCGCCTTCGGCGTCGCCGGGGTGCTGTTCGCCCTCTCCCTGCCGCTGCTCTGCGGGCTCAAGCTCCGTCCGCTCGCCGCCAACGACGAGGACCCCGGAGCACCCGGGGAACGCACCGCCCTGCACGACCTGGTCGCCGGACTGCGCTACCTCCGCGGCCACCCGGTGCTCGGCCCGCTGGTGATCGTCATCCTCCTCGGTGACCTCGGCTTCGTCGGCCCGCTCAACGTCGGCCTCGCGGTCCTCTCCGAGCAGCGGGGCTGGGGCGCCTCCGGCATCGGCTGGGTCCTCGCCGGCTTCGGCACGGGCGCGGCCGGCGCCTCCCTGCTGATCACCACCAAGGGCCGGATCCCCCGGGCCGGCACCGTCCTCGGCTGGACCGTGATCCTCGGGGCCGTGTTGCTCGGAGCCCTCGCCTTCGTCCCGCTGCTGCCCGTCGTCGTCCTCGTCGCCCTCTTCTTCGGCCTGCTCGCCGGACTCTCCGGCACCCTGTGCGGAGCCCTCGTGCAGACCGACTGCGACCCCGCCTACCTCGGCCGGGTGAGCGCCGTCGCCAGCCTCGGCAGCCTCGGCATCGCCCCGCTGAGCTTCCCGCTCACCGGCGCTGCCATCGGCATCTGGGGCCCCGCCCCGGTGTTCGTCGTCAGCGCCGCGGTCTGCGCGCTCTCCGGGGCGTACGCCCTGTCCGTCCGTCCGCTGCGCCGTGCCGAACTGCCCGGCTAGTGTCCTGCGCCGGGAATTCGATCAAGATATGAGGCCAGGCGTTCGAGGATCTCGTCGGCGCTCTTCGTCCAGGCGAAGGGTCGGGGGTTC
>NZ_JBHYMF010000157.1:0-16595 GCF_042742855.1 Streptomyces sp. NPDC058877
CTTCCGCTGGACCACCCGCTACAACACCCGCCGACGGCACTCACGCCTCGGACAGCAGGCACCGATCACTTACGAACAACAGTCAGCTACCCTGATACTTGCCGCATAACGACACGAACAGGTGTCCACCCTCCGGGGACAAGGCCCAAGCCATGGGCATCGCCGTCAAACCCCGCCGCGGGCCGTCCGGAGACCTCCTCGGCTACGCCGCCGGCCGCCCCGGCGACCTCAACAAGGACGGCGAACAGATCTTCCACCCCGGCGGAAAGATCGCCCCCGACCTCACCCTCCCCAAGCTCAAGGCCCGCCTGGAGACCACCGCGCCGGAGGAGCACCCCACCGCCCGCCGAGACCGGCCTGCCACTCCCTGGCACCAGGCCACTGAGGCCCTCGACACCCTCCACGAGGGGATGGCCGACGACACGCACGCCCAAGCCCACATCACCGCGCTCGGTGACCTCATCGAAGCCGCCGCTCAGAAAGCACCTGTCCAACTACACGCCGAACTGCGAGCGGCCTCAAGGTCATTCGCCCGTGCTCAGCGTTCCCAGATCCACGCCGAGAATCAGGCGGCCATCACCTTGCGCAAGGCCGTCCGCGACCTCGCCCACACCGCCACCGGCCCCGACGGCAGCGCCCTGGCGACCCTGCTGGCCGCCCTCGTCTGGGCCACGATCGTCGCCGCCCGCTGGCACGAGGCGAAGAACCACGCCCACCAGGCCGAAGCCGCCCGCCAGACCCTCCACCACCTCCAGGCCGCCGCCGACCGGGCCCTCACGCCCGTTGTCGACCGTCTCGCCACCCGCCGGCCGAACGATCAGGCCCGCCGGACCCTCGCCCACGACGTCCGGGCCGCCGTCCCCGACCACGCCGACCGCATCCTCACCGACGCCGCCTGGCCGGCCCTCGCCACCGTCCTCGCCGACGCCGAAGCCGGCGGCCACAAACCCCACCAGCTCCTCAAGGAGGCCGCAGCCCAACGCGAACTCACCACCGCCCACCAACCCGCCCGCGTCCTGATCACCCGCATCCAGCACACCAGCTGTAACCCCGCCCCCAACCCCCGCGCTGAAGCCGCCCGCAGCCGTTCGGCTGCGTTTGCTCATGTCGCGGCTCAGCATCCCAAGACATCCCAGGCCCCTGCGGGGGCTGGCGTCCCCGGTGCCGACCAGTCTCATCGCAGGCGATAGAGACGTATCCCGTCGCGCCGTAGGCCACGGTCAGTGGATCCCCTGAAACATGCCGAAGACGCCTCGGGGCGTGAGGGGTAGAGGTGCACCCGACATTGCCAACTCGATATCCAGCAAAGAGAAACATCTCTAGGCTGGGCCCACCGAGCCCGAAGGTGCCTAATCCGTACGAGCGTTCAGACCTTGCGTGAAGGGAATGCCTTGCCCACATCCCCCACGGAGAAGGGACGGTGCCAGCTCTGCGGCGGCGTCATACGGATAGATCGACGTACGGGCAAGGTGCTTGCCCATCCTCGCGGGGGTTTGAGAACTGGACTGTGCCCAGAGTCTGCGAAGCAGCGCTATCAGCCAGGGGCACCCCAGACACCGCTCTACCGAATCGGCAGTCCCAGCGCCTCTCCTTCCATGCCACGGCCCCGCCGCAGCACGATCCGGGAGGCGCCTGTGCCGAGGCCGTCGTGGATCCCGCTGTGGGGCGATAGCGATTCACCCATCGTCACTCTCCCAGCCCGGGGCCGCACCGGCTACTGGATCCCCAAGCGCAGCTGGCAGAGGCATGAGCAGTTCGTGCACGACTACGTGCATGGCCGAGCCAGGCCGGAGTGGGAAAGAGACAATGACTCCTGGGCCGTGTCCACGGACCACTTCATCGAAGTGGTAGGCACCCTTGTGCAGCAGCACGGCCGCATCCTGCTCGGCCGGGAGTTCAATCGCTCCGAGAAATGCAACCATCGCTGCATGAACGCCCTCGGCTACGTGTGCACCTGCTCCTGCCGGGCACGCAACCACGGTGGTGGCCGATGGATGAGTGGATGGCGCATTGCCGACGACACCACTCTGATGACCAACGGGCGCTCGTGGAGCTGGACCATTCTGGAGAAGATCCCGCCAGGGACATCTCGCCCTTGATCAGCAGCCGCGACAGTGTGACCCCGCGTTCTCCTGCCTGGGTGAGCCCTGGTCCCGAGGCCGCTCAGGAAGAGAGGGCCGCGTCGAGGTAGTCCTGCACCGGCTCGAACAGTCCGTACGGCACGTACTCCGGGATCTCGCCGTGGGCGACCCAGGCCAGCTCTGCCAGCTCCTCGGTGTCGGCCACGTGTGCCGTTCCGCCCAGCACCTCGCACGCGGTGTACGACATCAGTCGGCCCGTCTTCGGGTGGACGCGCTCGCCGAGCAGCTTCACAGCAGCCACGGTCAGCCCGGTTTCCTCCTGGGTCTCCCGCACGGCGGCGTCTTCGCGGGCCTCGCCGGGCTCGACCTCTCCGGCCGGGAACTGCCAGGAGAGCTGTCCCTCGCTGACCCGGCGGCGCACCATCAACACGCGGCCCTCGTTCACGACGATGGCGGCGGCGATGCCCGGGCGCTCGTCCGTGTTCTGCTGCGTCACGTCTGCTCCTCCAGGACGGCCAGGATGGGTGGGAAGATCGTATCGACGGGGATGAAGCGGGGCACCGAGTTTCTGGGGACCCACATGACGTCGATGTTCTCGGCCGCGTCGCTGTTCGTGGCCTCGCCGGCCAGGTACTCGCAGAGGAAGTACTCGCACAGCACGCCGGTCACGGGGTGAAGCCGGTTCCCGAGGTTCTGCCGGACCGCGCAGTGGACGCCCGTCTCGTCCAACGTCTCCCGTACGGTCGTGCTCTCCGCCTTGCCACCCGGCTTGATGACGCCGGCCGGGAACTGCCACGTGATCCCAGCGGCGTCGTCGTCCCGCCGGCACACCAGAAGGACATCGCTGTCACGGACGACCACCGCGATGGCCACCCGCAGAGCCTGCGCACCCTGCGGTGCCGAGTCCGCTGGGGCCTGTTCCTTCGCCAGCAGGAGCGCGAAGCGCTGTCGCGCAGCCGGGGGAGCCTGCTCATGGGCCGTATCGAGGAGCTGCTGCATCTCCCTGCGGGGTACGACAGACGCGTCGGCGTGCCAGGCGGCTACCGTCCTCACGGCGATGCCGAGGTGCGCGGCGAAGTGTTCGTTACCGAGCCGTAGGGCGGACTGCAGCAGGCAGGCGTACCGGCCGGTCCAGCGTTCGATCACGTCCACAAGACTGCCCCCTCGTCGCCGCCCCTGTGCAGGAATCCGCGCGCCGAAAGTGCACTCCCACTGCACTGGCACTTCATGGTCACGCGGGAGGAGCCCCGGAAGAATCGGAGTCACCAGGGGCCAAGGAATCACCCTCGAAGGCTGAGTCCCTGGGAGGCGTATGAGAGGCGCGATGAGCGCCAGACGACCACAGGGAGATTCTAGGTGCGTACCCCCAGCGGATAGCAGAGACAGAGAAGTTGGCTGAATAGGGACTCTCGGTCGGCTGATCGGCCGCACCTTGGGCGTCATTCGCCCGTCCGGAGCATTGCCCGTACGCCCGAACCGCCCCGCCAGCGCCGGTAACCTCAGCGGACGACGGCTGATCGTCCGTCATGTTCGGTTGCTAGCAAGGCGAAAGGGAGTCAATGGCCGAGGTTCAGGCACACACTGTCGAGCGCACGCTCGTCCTGCTCAAGCCCGATGCGCTGGCGCGTGGCCTGGCAGGAAGAGTCATCACTCGATTCGAGGATGCCGCGCTGAAGATCGTCGGCACGAAGATGAAGTGGATGGACGAGGAGTTCACCCGCAAGCACTATTTCGATCTTGAAGAGCGGCTGGGTTCGGAGGTCTACAACCTCACGGCGACATTCATGCAGCAGGGGCCGGTTATCGCCCTGGTGCTGGAGGGTTTCGACGCCATCGCCACCGTCCGCAAGATCGTCGGCAGCACGTACCCGAACCAGGCTCCGGCCGGCACGGTACGGGGCGACTTCTCGCACTACAGCGCGGCGGCCAGCATCGCCTCGGGCAAGGCAGTCGCGAACCTCGTGCACGCCTCCGGCAACGCGGAGGAGGCCAAGCAGGAGGTGGAGCTGTGGTTCGACAAGGACGAGCTGCAGGACTACAAGACGCTGGCCGAGATCTACACGTACTAGCAGCGGGTCACGGCGTCACCGCAGGGGCGCCGGGGCGTTGATCACCAATGGGGCACGACCGTTTGAACCGAGAGGGCACCATGACCAACCAGACCCGCCTGGCCTCCACCGACGAGCTGGAGTCGATCTTCCAGCGTGAGCTGACGACCGACCGGTGGGCCGCCACTGAGACCGCGTTCGCCCTGGCGCAGCGCCACCGCGACCTGGGCGACTGGCCCGCGTCGCAGGAGTGGGCCCAGCAGTGCCTGCGTCTGCTGGAGGGCTTCCCCAGCGAGACGGAGGAGCAGGTCGCCACCGGCCGTACGTCGGTGGGAGGCGTCCAGCTGCCGACGTACCTGCACTCGGGTGTGGTCGAGGAGCGCTTCGGCACCCTCGGCTGAGACCCACCGATACACCGAGGTGATGCGGCCGGCACCCGCATCGGCCGCATCACCCCGCGCTCGACCACCAACCCCATAGCGATCGCCCGACCGGACAGCCCCCGTACGGCAGGGTCCGGCTGGCTTCGCCATGCCTGAAACAAGGAGGCAGCAGCCCCGTGGCCGTCGAGATCGAGATGCGCGCCCGCTTCACCAAGGAGATCCACGACCAGCTCGTCACCCGCCTGAAGGCGGACGGGGAGGACCTGGGCCCCGACGACAAGCACATCTACTTCTACGTGCTCCCCGACCAGCTCCTGAAGGTCACCGACAACACCGCCGCCGGCACCGCCAAGATCACCCTCAAGGGGAGCAAGATCGGGCAGGGCGCGGCCTTCGCGGAGACCGAGTTCGCCATCGCCCCCACCGACGTTCCCGCCGCGGTGAAGGTGTTCAACGCCCTCGGGTTCGAGACGGCGATGCACGAGGCGTTCAACTTCCGCCACAACTTCCGCCTCGACGAGGTCGAGATCGCGGTCAAGTGGAGCGAGGCGTGGGGCTACCACGCCGAGTTCGAGGTCCTGCTGGAGGACGACGCCTCGGACGCCGCCCGCACCGAGGCCGAGGCCAAGATCACGGACGTCGCCACGGCGCTCGGCGTGACTCTGATGACGGAGCAGGAGCTGGCCGACTTCACCGCCGCCTTCGAGGCCGCCGACAAGGAACGCAAGGAGCGCGAGCAGCAGGCCGCGCCGATCCGGTAGGGAACATCACCGCGGAGACCACCAAGGGGGTGGGCACGAGTGAGCACGACCCCGTTGACCGCAAGTCTGATCGACCTGGCTGCCCGAGGGCAGCTGCCCCTCCACCAGCACATGGACCACGCCACCATCGCGTGGATCAGCGATCACAGGCCCGACCTCCCGCCGGCACCGCCGCCGGCCTTGCGCCCGCAGTCGAAAGAGCTGCTCGCGCACGGCGGACTACCCACCCGGTGGTGGGCCGACCCTCGCCTCTACACCTCGCTCCACGGCGTCCGGCACGCCATAAGGACGGCGGCGCTCGCCGCCGTCCTCGCCGAGGCGAACGACCTCGACGACGCCGACACCGCCACGGCGATCCTCGCCGCCGCCGTTCACGACTGCCAACGGCGCCACGACCAGGACGACCGCGGACATGGCGCCCGCGCGGCCATCTGGCTCGCCGCGAACGCCGACACCGTCTGGGGCCACTTCGGCCTCGCCGCCACACCCCGGCCGATCGTGCAGGCGGCCACCGCGATCCGACTGCACGACGTCCCGTACGAGGCGTTCACCGCCGACGACGAGTCCGACCACACCCGGGCCGAGCGCATCACCGACGTGGTCAAGGCCGCCGATGCCCTGGACCGCTACCGCCTGCCGAAGCTGAAGTGGTGGCCGGACGCCCGGTACGTCCGCGAGCCCGCCTTCGACCAACTGCGCGGCCTCGCCTTCGACCTGGTTCTGGTCTCGGAGCGGGCCTACCTCGCCGGGGCCAGCGGCACCGCGGCCGTCTGCTACGCGCTCGCCGAGAAGGGCCTGGTCTGACCATGGACTTCCTCGACGCCTACCACCTGTGGGCCGACGCCCACGCCTTCTTCGACTCCACCCTCATCCCCAGCCCCTCCGACCACACCGACCCGCTCGCCACCCAGACCGCAGGCTGGGAACGACGGCTCGCCGAGGAGACCCCGAACGGCCACCTGCTTCGGCAGAACGCCCTCTTCGAGGCCCTGAGCGGAAACGGCAAGCTGCACCTCCTGCACGTCACCCACGCCCTGGAGGAGATCAGTCGGCAGGGAGTGCTCTACCCGTCGGGCGGCTGCCTCGTCGGAAGCATCTACTGCGCACCGCTCAGCGCGATCGACCAGGGCTTCCGCATGCACAACCTCGGCGCCTACGTCCTGACCAAGGAAGCGCCGGCCTTCCTGGCCAAGCTCGGCGTCACCAATCGCGTCCCCACCCCGCTGATCTTCGAGATCGACACCCCGCCGCAGGCGTACCGCGGTCTCGCCGGCGTGGACTACCTGCGGCTGGGCCTCATCCACCTGCAGATCTACAGCCACCTCGAATACCTGCTGAGCAAGAACGAACGGCACCAGCTGCGCGAGACCGTCGTCAGCCGGGTCAAGAACTCGGCCGCGTTCCTCGCCACCGCTGCCGCCGTCGCCTACCAGGGCACCCAGGTCGACGCCGAGCCGTTCCTCAAGCTGCTCGACGAGACGATCCCCCGCCTTCCGATTCTGGGCTACCTGTACTTCGAAGCGGTCGCCGAGTACCTGATGCTCCACTCGACCTCCCGCCACACCCGGCGCCTGGCCGAGCTCGGCGAGCTGAACAACTGGCTGTACAAGGAGATGTTGTTCGCCTCCTTTCCCGCGATGGCCGGCAAGTTCGACCTGGCGAGGTTCCGGCCCCGTCCGAAGCAGCTGGCCGCGCTCATCCACCGAGTCGACCCGACCATCGACACCAGCCACGCGAGCGCGTACCTGGTCGAGCGGATCAGCTACCTCGTCGCCGCCCGCCTCTTCGCGCCTGGCGACGCCCCTGAAGCCTGGCACCACACGCGCTGGGAGTTCGACTCCCTGGCCACCCAGCTCGGACCGCTCCTCGGTCACCTCATCCACCGGGAACTGCGCACCTTCGGCCGCTACCCCGACTTCTACTTCTACTTCGACCAGCACAAGGCGCTGCAAGCCTGGAACTACTGGAACCACATGGACATCGTCGCCCCGTTCAACGGCACGATGCCCAAGGGCGAGATCGGCATCAACCCGGCCTACCCCAACCTGGACTACCGCGTCTGGCGCGCCGAGCAGGACGACACGGGCCACCTCCAGCCGACCGAAGAGCTCTCGCTGACCATCGCCCCGCGCCTCGTGGACATCAAGTACACCCTCATGCGCAACAACCAGTGGACCGCCCCCGCGCCCAGCGCCGCCTGATCACCGCCGCCGCCCTTCGCGGCCCGCCCCGCCCCAATCCAAGCAACCTCACACGCAGGAGATCCGTGATGAGTCCCTCCGGCATGCCCTCCGTCGACCTCCTCGGCGAGCAGATCGCCTCTGTCCTCGCCGACCCCGCCACCACTCACGGCCTCGCCCGCACCCTCCGGGCCGCCGCCAAGGAGATCGAACTCCACCGCTACCACCACACCAGCCGCCGCGCTTGGCCCAACGGCCGGATCGACGACAAGCCCGCCAAGGTCCAGATCGGCGGCGGGGCCCACCGCATCGACGGCTTCTTCAACATCGACCTCGTCCCGCCGGCCGATCTCCTCTGGGACATTCGCGAGGGCATCCCCCTCCAGGACGACAGCACCGACGAGATCTTCTCCGAGCACTTCCTGGAGCACATCGACTACCCGCGCTCGGCCAAGCACTACGTCCGCGAGGCCCACCGCGTCCTCGCGCGGGGCGGCCGGATCATCACCGGCGTTCCCGACGCCGACTTCGCCCTGAGCCAGTACCCCCGCCCGCTGGACGCCTCCGACGAGACGATCGAACGCTGGTACGCCAAGCGCGACTGTCACGGCGACATCAACACACGGCTCGACCTCGTGAACCTCGTCTTCCGCGACCAGGACGACGACCCCACGTACACCCCGCACCTGTGGGCGTACGACCACGAGAAGCTCGTCCAGCTCTTCACCGAGGCCGGCTTCACCACCGTCGAGCCCTGGGCTTTCGACCCCGCCATGGCCAATCCGAAGCGCCGCTGGGCCAGCGTCTACGTCGTCGCCACGAGGTAGCCCCTCAAGCAGCCCGCGAGGCCGAGACGCCCCGTCCCTAGCCGTCCCGCCCTCGCGGGCCTCCACCCACGCCACAACGCCGCACCCGCCCGGCCACGCCGCCGAGGGAGCCACCCGCATGAACCAGGTCCCCCCGTCCATCAGCGAACTGACCCTCGCCGCCACCCCCAACGCCGTCGCCTGGGCCCGCCGCCACACCGTCGACATCCTCAAGCGCTGGCACTTCCCCGATGAGGGCATCGAAGTCGCCCGGCTCCTCGTCTCGGAGCTGGCCACCAGCGCGATCCAGCACGCCCGCCCCATAAAGACGTCTGAAGCGGCCGCTCATTTCGTCGGCATCAACACGATCGTGCTCATGCTCTGGCCTACCGATGGCGGCATGATCCTCGCGGTCAGTGACCCCGACCCGCGACCACCGGCACCTCGCGCCGGTGACGCCAGCGCCACCGGGGGCCGCGGACTCGTCCTCATCCAGACCATGGCCAACCGCTGGGGCTACTCCCCCACAGGGCCGCACCCCGGGAAGATCGTCTGGGCAGAGGTTCCCGCTCATCCCAGCAGCGCCCTGGGTGAGCCAGGCAGCGGTGGCCGACAAGCTGCCCCGATGCTCATCGGGCGAGTCCTGACCGGCCTGCGCGAGCTCTAGCCAACGGCAGCACAGGAGAGCGGCGGCACGCCGTGGCGGACGATGGGGCTGGCAACCCGCAGACGTCGGGGTTGATGCGGCGAGCCCGCTTCCGGGCACACGGAGACCGTCCGCACGATAGGAGGGACCTGAGATGGAGCGAGCATGGCGTACGGTGGAACGACCGACGCGGGGTGGAGCAGCTCGGTAGCTCGCTGGGCTCATAACCCAGAGGTCGCAGGTTCAAATCCTGTCCCCGCTACGAGACGCGGCCTGGCGCATATGCGCCAGGCCGCATTTTCACGTCCTGTCCGACGCGGTTCAGGTAGCCAACTTGACGGGCCAGGGGGTGTCCGGTTGGCCTTGGCGCCGATTGGGACCGCGCCGCTGCCCCCGGCCCCGGCGCTGGTCTACGACGCGTGTGCCAAGGCGGACCATGACGACGGCCTACGCCCGCTTCTCTCGGTGCAGGGCACGAGCGCCGCTCGCGTGAGGTGGGTGGGCCAAGGCTCAGATAGATCTTTTTGCCACAGCTGTCACAGGGCTCCGCTAGCCTGCTCTGCGTGATTACAGGTGAGCTCAAGAGCAAGATCGACCGACTGTGGGATGCCTTCTGGTCTGGTGGGATCTCCAACCCACTGGAGGTCATCGAGCAGATCACCTACCTGATGTTCATCCGGCGCCTCGACATCTTGGAGCAGGCCAAGGAGAACAGGGCCAACCGCACCGGGCGATCGGTCGAGAACCCGATCTACGGGGCCGACACCCAGGTTCTGCGCTGGTCGGTGTTCATCAACGAGTCCCCTGAGAACATGCTCACGCGGGTGCGTGACGGCGTCTTCCCCTGGTTGCGCACGCTGGGTGGCGAGGACTCCACCTACGCGCACCACATGAAGGACGCGCGCTTCACCATCACGACCTCGAACTTGCTCACCAAGGCCGTCGACATGATCAACGGCATCGACATGGCTGACAAGGACACCAAGGGCGACCTCTATGAGTACATGCTCGGAAAGATCGCCACGGCTGGGCAGAACGGCCAGTTCCGCACGCCCCGGCACATCATCCAGCTGATGGTGGAGATGATGGCTCCGCAGCCGGGCGACGAGATCTGCGATCCGGCGTGCGGCACGGCCGGGTTCTTGGTCGCCTCCGCCGAGCACGTAGAGCGTACCCACCGTGAGGCGTTGTTCGAGCCGGCTCAGCGGCAGCACTTCAACGAGAGCATGTTCCACGGCTTTGACTTCGACAGCACCATGCTCCGCATCGGCAGCATGAACATGCTGCTGCACTCGGTCGAGAACCCCGACATCCGCTACCGCGATTCGCTCGCCGAGAGCGCGGCGGGCGAAGCCGACCGGTACTCCCTCATCCTTGCCAATCCGCCCTTCGCCGGGAGTCTCGACTACGACGCGACAGCGAGCGACCTGCAGAAGGTCGTCAAGACCAAGAAGACTGAGCTGTTGTTCTTGGCTCTGTTCCTGCGTCTACTCAAGCCCGGCGGCCGGGCTGCGGTCATCGTTCCGGACGGGGTGCTATTCGGCTCGACCACGGCGCACAAGGAGCTGCGGAAACTGCTCGTCGAGGGTCACAAGCTAGACGCGGTGGTGAAGCTGCCGGGTGGCGTTTTTAAGCCTTACGCGGGTGTATCTACCGCAATCCTTTTCTTCACCAAAACCAACAGCGGTGGCACGGATAACGTCTGGTTCTACGAGGTTACTTCTGATGGCTGGAGCCTTGACGACAAGCGCACGCCGCTACTTTCAGAGGACAAGCTCGGACCACTCGTCGGCGACACTGATCTGACCGAGGATGAGCACGCCAAGAACAATCTGCCCGACGTACTGTCACGCTGGCGACGCCGCAATGGTAGCGAACAGGAGCGGGAACGGACCGAGCAGAGCTTCTGCGTCCCCAAAGTCGAAATCGTTGCGCAGGGGTACGACCTCAGCATCAATCGGTACAAGGAGGTCATCCGCAAGGAGGCCGAGCACCGCGCGCCGGAATTGATCATGAGTGATCTGTCGCGAATCGAGGCAGAAATTCAGCAGAGAATGGGCGAGCTGAAGGGGATGCTGGGATGAAGAACTGGCCCACGGCCCAGATCCGCGATGTCGCTCGTGTAATTGGCGGGGGAACCCCAACACGCAGCAATTCTTCCTATTATGGCGGCGATATCCCTTGGGTTACCCCGAAGGATATGAAGCGCTGGAAGATTAGTGAAAGTCAGGTGAGTATCACAAGAGTGGGGCTGGAGAATAGCACGGCCAAGCTGGCTCCAGCTGGATCTGTGCTGGTGGTCGTTCGGTCAGGCGTCTTGAAGCACACCGTTCCCGTGGCGATTGCTGAGTGTCCGGTAGCAATCAATCAGGACATGAAGGCGATTATCTGCTCCGAGCGGCTAGAATCCAGCTTCCTGGCCCACTTCATCAAGGAGCGATCCTCGGAAATTCTGCAGTGGGTTCGAGCGACAACTGCAGACAATTTCCCCATTGGCAATTTGATGAATGTCCGAATCCCCTTGCCCCCCTTGAGCGAGCAGCGTAGAGTCGTCGATATTCTCGATTGTGTGGATGTGCTGCGCGCCAGGCGCCGCCAGACGATCTCCCTCCTTGAAGACCTCGCTCAGTCAATTTTCCTGTCTATGTTTGGGAACGTAGTTTCAAACAATCAGGGGTGGTCGGCTGGTCAAGTTAAAGACCTCGTGGCGAAGTTCACGAGCGGAAAGAGCTTCGCGGCGGCTGAGAATGACGATGCGGCAGTGCGATACCGAATCCTTAAGGTGAGCGCTGTTACCTCGGGACGCTTCGATGCCGAGGAAAGTAAGCCTGTGCCTGTGGAGTATAATCCGCCCCTATCGCATATTGTTCGCGACGGAGACTTGATTTTCAGTCGCGCTAATACCGAGAGTCTGATCGGAGCCACTGCACTGGCGGTGAATCCCCCTAGTAATCTCCTGCTTCCCGATAAGCTGTGGAGGTTCGTTTGGCATTCCGATCGCCCAGCGCATCCGCTCTATGTGAGGCAGCTGTTTCTGCAAGCTGAATTCCGTCGGGAAATCAGCAGGAGATCCTCTGGAACCAGTGGGTCCATGAAGAACATCTCCCAGTCAAGCGTTCTTTCCATCCCGTGCGGCATCCCGCCGCTGGAGCTTCAGCACCAATACGGCAAGCGGATTGAGGCCCTAGAAAAGGTCGCAGATCTACATCGCGCCCATCTCGTCCAGCTTGACGCTCTGTTCACCTCCCTGCGGCACCACATGTTTCGAGACGGGTCGGGGTCGGATAACGCAGTATCCGCTGCCTGATCAGGGGACGCCTCAACTGCTCCACCCATCTCCGGCACAAGCGAAAGGTCTCCAACGTGAGTAACTTCGGGTTTCTGCGGGCTGAGTGGCCTGACCTGCACCGTGAGGCGGTGCATGCTGAGCGGCTGGCGTACGCGGACCCGAGGGCATCCGCGTTCTACGCGCGGCGGGTGCTGGAGCTCGCGGTGGCGTGGCTGTTCGAGGCCGATGGCACACTCAAGCTGCCCTATCACAGCGACCTCGCGGCACAGATTGCAGAGCCGACGCTGGTGAAGGTGGCCGGCCCGGCGATCCGGGCGAAGATGGATGTGATTCGGCGGCAGGGAAATGTCGCCGTGCATCGCAAAACCTCCGTCACACCGAAAGATGCGGTTCGCACACTTGCTGAGCTGTTCCATGTTCTGTACTGGATGGCCCGTACCTACACCCGCGACCAGGCCCTGCTGCCCGCGTCCACGCTCGCGTTCGACACGGTGCTGATACCGCGGCCGGTCTCGGCCGATGTGCGGATTGCCCAGCGGGCCGAGCTGAAGGCGCAGGCCGAGAAGTACGCCGAGCAGGATGCCGAGCTGGCCGCCGAGCGGAAGAAGAACCAGGACCTCGATGCGGAGATTGCGCAGCTGCGCGCAGAGATCAAGGCGGCCAAGGCCGCGAACGAGGCACAGCCGGACACGCACGACTATAACGAAGCCGAGACTCGCACCCTGATCATCGACCTTCTCCTCAAGGAGGCCGGGTGGGCGCTGGATCAGCCGCGGGACCGGGAGTACCCGGTCACTGGGCTGCCAAGCTCAGCAGCGCCCTCAGGTAAAGGCAAGGTTGACTACGTCCTGTGGGACGACGACGGTAAGCCTCTGGCCGTAATTGAGGCCAAGCGGACCACTCGTGACCCGAAGCAGGGGAAGTACCAGGCGACGGTCTACGCCGATGCCCTGGCAGAGCAGTTCAACCAGCGGCCGGTGATCTTCTACACCAACGGTTACCGCACGTACCTGTTCGACGACCTCAACTACCCGCCCCGTGAGGTCCAGGGCTTCTACACCAAGGACGAGCTGCGGCTCCTGATCCAGCGCCGAGCCAACCGTCGCAGCCTCGCCAAGATGCCGATCAACGAGCAGATCGCTGGCCGGCACTACCAGTCGCGCGCGATCCGGCGGATCGCTGACTCCTTCGAGAAGGACTCGCTGCGTCACTCGTTGCTCGTCATGGCAACCGGGTCCGGCAAGACTCGTACTGTGATCGCGCTCAGCGACCTGATGATGCGGGCGAACTGGGCCAAGCGCATCCTCTTCCTCGCCGACCGCAAGGCACTGGTCAAGCAGGCCACCAACGAGTTCAAGAAGCACCTCCCCGGTGCCAACCCGGTGAACTTGCTGGAGGAGAAGGACCCCCACTCGCGGGTGTTCGTCTCCACCTATCCGACCATGATGAATCTGATCGACCAGACCGATGCCGAAGGACGCCGGCTCTTCGGACCCGGGTTCTTCGACTTGATCGTCATCGACGAGGCGCACCGCTCGATCTACCAGCGGTACGGCGCAATTTTTGACTACTTCGACGCGCTTCTTGTTGGCCTGACAGCGACGCCCAAGGACGAGGTCGACCGGAACACCTACCGCCGCTTCGAGCTGGAGGACGGCGTGCCCACCGACGTCTACAGCCTGGACGAGGCTGTGTCCGAGGGGTACCTGGTGGCGCCGCGTGCTGTCGATGTCCCGCTGAAGTTCCAGCGCGGCGGCATCAAGTACGACGACCTGTCGGACGAGGACAAGGAGAAGTGGGACGAGACGGAGTGGAACGAGGACGGTGACATCCCCGACGAGATCACCACGGAGGAACTCAACAAGTACCTCTTCAACGCCGACACCGTCGACAAGGTCCTCCAAACCCTCATGACGCATGGCCTGAAGGTCGACGGCGGCGACAAGCTCGGCAAGACGATCATCTTCGCAGCCAACAACCGCCACGCTGAGTTCATTGCTGAGCGGTTCGACAAGAACTACCCGCACCTCAAGGGCGCCTTCGCACAGGTCATCACGTACCGCAAGGAGTACGCCCAGAGCCTGATCGACGACTTCTCCGACACGGCGAAGCTCCCCCAGATCGCTATCTCCGTGGACATGCTGGACACCGGCATCGACGTCCCGGAAGTCGTCAACCTTGTCTTCTTCAAGCTGGTGCGGTCCAAGACCAAGTTCTGGCAGATGATCGGTCGAGGCACCCGGCTCGCCCCGGACCTGTTCGGCCCCAATCGCAGCAAGGACGGCTTCCTCGTCTTCGACGTCTGTCAGAACATCGAGTTCTTCAATCAGAACCTGATGCGCGCGGAGAGCAAGGTTGCTCCATCACTGAGCCAGCGGATCTTCGAGCGCCGTGCTGACCTGCTTCTCGCCCTCGGCGATCCGACAGACTCCGGCCAGGAGCGAGCCGCCGAGGCCGGTACACGGCCTGAGTCGGACGGCACGGTCAGCGAGTCCGGTCTGCGCTGGGACCTTGCCAGTCGGCTGCACGACGAGGTCACGGCGATGAACCCGGACAACTTCCTGGTTCGGCCACACCGGGAGCAGGTCGAAGCCTTCGCCGACTTCGATGCTTGGCTTGCGTTCACGCCCGACGCCCACGGTCAGGCTATTGACCATCTGGCCGGCCTTCCGACTGCATTCCGCGACAAGGACGACGCCGGCGAGGAGGCCAAGCGATTCGATCTGCTCGCGCTCCGCCTCCAGCTTGCCGTCGTAAACGGAGACCCAGGTTTCACCCGTCTTCGCGACCAGGTCCAGGAGATTGCTTCCACGCTGCTCGACCAGCTGACGATCCCCGCGATCAAGGCCCAGCAGATCCTGCTCGACGAGGTCGCAGGTGACGAGTGGTGGCAGGACGTAACGCTGCCTCTGCTGGAGACCATGCGGCGGCGTCTACGTGGGCTTGTCCGGCTGATCGAGAAGACGAAGCGCGGCGTCGTCTACACCGACTTCGAGGACGAGCTGGGTGAGCTGACCGCCGCCTCACTCAAGGGCATGGAGGTCGGCACCGACCTCACGCGCTTCGAGCAGAAGATTCGTATCTACCTCAACACGCACCAGGACCACCTCGCGGTCCAGAAGATCCGCCGGAACAAGCAGATCACCGCTCTGGACCTATCAGAGCTGGAGGCGATTTTCGTCGAGGCCGGTATTGGGACAGCGGAGGACATCGCCTACATCAAGGACACGAACGGCGGCCTGGGCTTGTTCCTGCGGTCCCTGACCGGCTTGGAGCGGGAAGCGGCAGCGCTGGCCTTCGACGCCTTCCAGCAGGGCAAGACGTTCACGGCGAATCAGCTCCGCTTCGTCAACGAGCTGATCGACTATCTGGCGCGCAACGGCACGATAGGCGTTGATGCGCTGTACGAGTCGCCGTTCACGGCCCTCGCCCCGACCGGCCCCGAGGCGATCTTCCCCGAGGCCGAGGTTGACGTCATGGTGTCCGTCATTCACTCAATCCGCTCGACCGCCGTTGCCGCAGAAGGCGCGGCCTGATCAACCAGGCGTGGAGGAGAAGCATGCGTCAGGAAGAAGTCACCGACGAGTGCCCTGGGACGGGACAGCATGGGCACATGGACGAGAACGCTGCGGGCGATGAGTGGTACGTGATCTGCCACGTGTGCGGGGCAAAGTGGGCAGGCGGCAGCACCCTCCTCGTACCTCACCGAGACCGGCGCAAGGGCTGAGGGGCCGACCGCCGTTTGCGTGAGCGCTGCGTGAGCGGACTGGGTGGCACCAGCGCGGACCAGGCATCACGCCGATCAAGGTAGCAAGCCTCTGATCAGCGGAAATGGGATTCGGTGGCACCGCTCAGCACCAGTCGGGATGATCTTGCGGGCCCTCGTAATGCAGAGGTCTCAGGTTCGAACCCCGAAAGCGGCTCGAGAAGGCGGGCGAGCGAGCACTGGACCTCCGTGAACGACTTCGTCGTCAGTGTCCGCGACGCGCACCTACCTGCCTTCGTGCCGCACTGCAGCAGTACCCGAGTCGCCTTGGTCAGCGTGCAAACGTGCTATCGCAAGGGGATGCCGAGATGCGGCTCACCGACGATCACCACCCCCAGCACCAGGGGTTGGGAGAAATCTGGGAGAGGATCTTCCCCCAGAGACCAACCGAGAGTCCGCCACACCAACCCAGACCGAGCCTCTGACCTGCTCATTTACTAGAATCCCCAGGTGTCGATCTCTCCCGGACCTCATTCGGGACGAAGAGGTCGTGGGTTCAAATCCCGCCACCCCGACAGCCGTAAGACCAGGTCAGGGGCCCAGGGCTCCGGCAAAGTCGTTGATCATGCCGTGAGGAAGAGATTGACGGGACGGTCGGTGTCGCGGGCGTGATGTCGCAGGGCGGCGGCGATGTT
>NZ_JBHYMF010000158.1:0-16570 GCF_042742855.1 Streptomyces sp. NPDC058877
GGGGTGCGGAGCACCGCCGTTTCTCCGGTGGCCGGCGAACCGCCGACCGCGCGGCGGCGTCCCCTCCGCCATGAAGACGTTCGTCCACGGCACCCGTCAGCTGCTCCACTTCGCGGCCCTGGAGGCACGCTGCTGCGCCTTCGCGATCGCGCTCGTCGGCGGCATCGCCGTCTCCACCCTGCTGCCGGAACTACCGGTCGCCCGCTACGACCTGCTGTTCCTGTACGGCATCGGGCTGACCGTCCTCTCCTGGAAGCTCGGCTGGGACTCCGGCCGGGACGTCGCCGTGATCGCCGGCTGCCACGCCATCGGCCTGGTCTTCGAACTGGTCAAGGTGCACATGGGCTCGTGGAGCTACCCGGAGGACGCCCTGACGAAGTTCGGCGGCGTACCGCTGTACGGCGGGTTCCTGTACGCGGCGCTGGGCAGCTACGTGTGTCGGGCCTGGCGCCTGTTCGACCTGCGGCTCACGGGCTACCGCCCCCGGACGACGGCGGTCCTCGCCGGAGCCGTGTACGTGAACTTCTTCAGCCACCACTGGATACCGGACGCCCGATGGGTCCTCGCCGCACTGCTCCTGGTCTCGACGGCGGGCTCGTGGGTCCGGTTCCGGGTCGGCGGGAGCGACCACCGGATGCCGCTGGCCCTCTCCTTCGTCCTGATCGGCTTCTTCCTCTGGGTCGCCGAGAACGCCGCCACCTACGTCGGCGCCTGGAGCTACCCGAACCAGTTGGACGGCTGGCAGCCGGTGTCTCTCGCGAAGTTCGGCGCCTGGGCGCTGCTGGTCACGGTCACGTTCGTCCTGACCGCACGGAACACCCGCGGGCGCACCGACGGCACGGCCGACCGCACCGCACCGGTCGGCACCGGCCCGGCCCTCGATGGACGATAAAACACCCCTAGAGTGATGAATCGGACATTCTGTCGCAGGCCCGTCGCCGTCGTGCTACAGTCGACCACAGTTGCAGTCGTGGTTCCCAATGAACTGACAAGTGCCTTCGACGATTCGACATCGTCAGGCACTTTATGTGTTTTCGGTGCAGTTTTCCGGACGGGGCAATCATCACGGCGACGCCGGGAGCCGCACGGTGCGGCTCCCCGGGCTACGCCCCGAAGGAGATATGACATGGCCAACGGCACCGTGAAGTGGTTCAACTCGGAAAAGGGCTTCGGCTTCATCGAGCAGGAGGGCGGCGGCCCGGACGTCTTCGCCCACTACTCCAACATCGCCACCTCCGGCTTCCGTGAGCTCCAGGAGGGCCAGAAGGTGACCTTCGACGTCACGCAGGGCCAGAAGGGCCCGCAGGCGGAGAACATCCTCCCCGCCTGAACCTGACGTCGACACGTCCGACACAGCTGGGGTCCTCGCCCGTGCGGCGAGGGCCCCAGCTCGTCGTTCCTCCCCCGAGCCTCCACGGACCAGGTGCCGCATGAACCGCACGCCCCGCACGGACGACACCGGCTCCGGCCCCTCGCCGGCCGCCGTCTTCACCGCGTTCGGCCTGCCGGACGCACTGCTCGCGGAACTCGCCCGCCGCGGCGTCGACACGCCCTTCCCGATCCAGGCGGCCACCCTGCCGGACGCCCTCGCGGGCCGTGACGTCCTCGGGCGCGGGCGCACCGGCTCCGGCAAGACGCTCGCCTTCGGCCTGCCGCTCCTGGTCCGCACGTCCGGTCGCCGGGCGGAGGCCCGCAAGCCGCGGGCCCTGGTCCTCGTCCCCACCCGTGAGCTGGCCCAGCAGGTCACGGACGCCCTCGCGCCGTACGCCGACGCGCTGAAGGTGCGCCTGGCAACCGTGGTCGGCGGCCTGTCGATCGGCCGGCAGGCGACCGCGCTACGGGACGGGGCCGAGGTCCTGATCGCCACGCCCGGCCGCCTCATGGACCTCGTCGAGCGCAGGGACTGCCGGCTCGACCACATCGCCACCACCGTCCTCGACGAGGCCGACCAGATGGCCGACATGGGCTTCCTCCCCCAGGTCACCGAGGTCCTCGACCGGGTCCCGCAAGAGGGTCAGCGGATGCTGTTCTCGGCCACGCTCGACCGTGACGTCGACCAGCTGGTCGAGCGCTACCTCGACGACCCGGTCGTCCACTCCGTCGACCCGTCGACCGCCGCGGTCTCCACCATGGAACACCACGTCCTGCACGTGCACGGGGCCGACAAGTTCGCCACCGCCACGGAGATCGCCGCCCGCGACGGACGGGTGATCATGTTCCTGCACACCAAGCACTCCGTGGACCGCTTCACCAAGCACCTCCTCGGCAGCGGCGTGCGGGCCGCGGCGCTGCACGGGGGCAAGTCGCAGCCGTTGCGCACCCGGACCCTGGAGCGCTTCCGGAGCGGCGAGGTCAGCGTCCTGGTCGCCACCGACGTGGCGGCTCGCGGCCTCCACGTCGACGCCTTGGACCTCGTCGTCAACGTCGACCCGCCCGCCGACGGCAAGGACTACCTGCACCGCGGCGGGCGCACCGCGCGTGCCGGCGGGTCCGGCACCGTCGTCACGCTGGTCACGCCCGAGGAACGCCGTGACGTGGCCCGCCTCATGACGGAGGCGGGCATCCGGCCCCGCGTCACCCGGGTCCGTTCCGGCGAGGCCGAGCTGACCCGGATCACCGGCGCCCGCAAGCCCTCGGGCGTACCGGTCGACGGCAACGCGCCGAGTCAGGAGCGCCCCCAGCGCGGCACCGCCGCCTTCCGGGGCATCGGCACCGTGCCGGGCCGCCCCGGACGGGCCAAGAACGAGTCCCGTCGGGCCGCCGAGGCCCGCAGGACGGCCGAGGCCCGCAGGGCCGCGAAGGTCCGGCGCGGCGGCTGACCGAACACGCTCCGCGACCGTTCCCCGGCCGGGTCCGGTCGGCCCGGACCTACTGGTCCTGGATGCGCCGGAAGGGGCGGTCGGCCTCCAACGTGAAGGCGACGTCCAGGAGGGTGCGTTCGCTGCCGGGACGGCCGGAGAACATGACGCCGACGGGGAGCCCGTCGTCCGTCACCCTGACGCTGGGCAAGGAGAGGGAGGGGGTGCCGACCACGTTGTCGATCGGGGTGAAGGCGACGTACGCCAGGATCCGTTCGACGAGCTCCGGATAGGGGACGGTCGGGGCGAGGTGCCCGAGCCGCGGTGCGGGGTGGGCGAGCACCGGGGTGAGCAGGAGGTCGAGGCCGCGGAACGCCGCCGCGTAGGCCTCCTTCGTCCTCTTCAGTCTGCGCAGTACGCCCGGGGTGTGCCGCCAGTTCTCCAGGTAGGTCGCGCGCAGTCCTCGGCTGAGGGCGTCCATGCGGCGCCGGTCGAAGTCGGGGCCGAGGGTGCGGCCGGTGGTTCCGAGGAGGAAGGACAGCATTCCCCAGTAGGTGAGGAAGTCATGGGTGAAGCGGGGGTCGATGGCCATCTCCACCGGCTCGACGGCGTGGCCGAGGCGTTCGAGCGTTGCCGCCGCATCGGTGACCGCCGCCCGGGTGACGGGGTCGGCGGCGACTCCGTTGGGCGAGTCCAGCAGGAACCCGATCCGCAGTCGTCGCCCCGAGGGCCCTTCGACGAGCCCCAGGGGCGGCAGCTTCGGATGGGGGCGGTACCTCTCGGCGGCGGCGAGGAAGGCCGCGGTGTCCCGCACCGAACGGCTCACGATGCCGTCGGCGACCAGGTCCAGGGGAAGTTGTCGGCTCTGGGCGTTCGGCACGAGGCGACCGCGGGTCGGCTTGAGGCCGACGAGTCCGCAGCAGGCGGCGGGGATGCGGATGGAGCCGCCGCCGTCGTTGGCGTGTGCGATCGGCACGGCTCCGGCGGCGACGAGGGCCGCACTGCCCCCGGATGAACCGCCTGCGGAGTGCTCGGTGTTCCACGGGTTGCGGACGGGCTCGGCGTGCTCGTACTCCGTGGTCGGGCTGAAGCCGAACTCGGGCAGCCTGGTCTTGCCGAGCACCGTGACGCCGCTGCTCAGGAACTGACGGGTGAAGGGGGCGTGCCGGCGCGCGGGGGCGGGCGTGAAGGCCTCGCTTCCGTGTCCGGTCGGCAGCCCCCGGTAGTCGGTGTTGTCCTTGACGAAGGTCGGCACCCCCGCGAAGGCTCCCCCGGTACCGGGAGCGTGCACGGGAGCGTCGGCGTGCACCTGGACGGCGCGGAGCCGCTCCTCGACGGCCCGTACCCGCTCCGCGGCGTCCCGAGCGGCTTCGGCGGCACCCACCTCGCCCCGCCGGATCGCCGCGGCGAGCCCGACGGCGTCGTACTCCCCCAGGGCGTCGTCCCGGAAGGCGTGCACCCTGGTCCGTTCGTCGAAACTCTTCACCGTTTGTCCCAGCCCCCGGCCGTGTGGATGGTCTCGCGACCATCATTGCCTACCGACGGGTAACGGGGAAGGAGGGAGGCGCATCGCGGCTCCCTCCGCCCCTGCCCGGCAAGCGATCGCCGGATGGTTGCCGCCCGTCAGCGCACGCGCCAGAAAAGCGAGTTGACGGTCTCCGCGCGGACCTCGGGATCGCGGACGGCGGACGTGGTGTCGGTGACCGTGGCCGTGACCCGCTGGCCGCTGCGGACGGCCCCGAGTTCGGCAGGGGTCACCGACAGGAGTCCGGTGGCCCAGGCGATCTGCTTCCCGTCGACGGACCAGGTCAGACGCAGGTCGGCCAGGCCGCCCACCGGGGCGAGCCGCACATCCAGCGCCTGGGTGGCCTTAATCCGCGTGCCGCTCGGAACGGTGGAGGTCGCGGCGTCCGCATGGGCGTAGAAGCCCCTGATCATCGCCTCGCGTCCGACGAGGTTGAACTCCGTCGACGCCAGCGTCCGCATGAGGGAGGTGACGGTCGGACGGTAGACGCCGGTCTCGTAGTAGTCGCCGCCCTCGTACGTCGCCGTCGGCGAACCGGTCGGGTCCGGTTCGCCGAGCCAGCGGTACCACTTGTGCGTGCCGAGGTCGGCGGTGACGGAGATGTTGGCGCTGGCGGACGAGCGGTACGGATAGGCGCCGTAGCCGGCGTACTGGTACTCGTCGGCCAGCAGGCCTATCGAGTGGCCGAGTTCATGGGCGCCTATGAGGTAGGACTGCGCGTTGTCGGAGGACATGGTGGCGATGCCGTGGTAGGTCGCTCCGGTCGGCGGGGTGGAGAAGCTGTAGCCGGCGCCTCCGTACTTGGTGGAATTGGCGACCACGAAGACGATGTCGGAGGCGGGGGCCTGGTTGGCATAGGCGGTGACCTTCGCGATGTCGACGCAGAGCAGCCGCTCGGTGTCCTCGCAGAAGAAGAAGGAACTGAGCGCCGTATTCCGCACGACGTCCGCGGTCGGGTCGCCGGAAATGCCGGACTCGGCGGAGGCGGTGTCGACCAGCCAGACGTTGAACAGGCCGCGGTAGCTCGCGTACGGCTCGATCGCGAAGACCGCATCGAGCGTGGCCCGTGCGTCAGCGCGGAAGTCGGCCTGCTGGTCGGCGGTGTAACCGTCGCCCATGACCACCAGGTCGAGCCGCCCGGACACCGGCCCGGTCTCCTGGAGGGGCGTGACGGGCGCGGCGGCAACGGGCGTCCCGCGACGGGCGATGCGGGCGGGGGCCCGCTCCGGGACCTCCTTGTGCCGGGGCTCGGCCGCCGGCCCTTCGAAGTACTCGACCCGGTGCGTCGCCACCGGGTCGGGGGCGGTGGGCACCGGGGCCGCTCCGGCCGCGTGCGCGCCGGTCAGCAGTGCGGCGGTGGCGACCGCGACAGCGGCGAAGGCGGTCCAGCGCGTGCGGGCACGTCCGTTTCTGAGCACGACGACCTCTCTCAAGCAGTGGGTTAATTGTGCTTAAGTAGCCGCTTAAGCTAGGGGGTTGGTCGCCGGAGGCACAAGGCCCCGGGAAAGGGCAGCACGGTCGAGAGGTGTGCGGGCCGTCAGGAGCGCACCCGCACCACCGGCAACACGGGAGGGCACTGGCATCATGGAGCGCATGGCGAAGCGGGACGACCCCGAGACCATCGGCCGCAGGGTGCAGCGACTGCGACGCGAACGCGGTCTGACACAGAGGCAAGTGGCCGAGCCCTCCTACACGCCCGCCTACGTCTCCACCCTGGAGGCCGGCCGCGTACGCCCTTCCGACGAGGCACTGCACCACCTCGCCGACCGACTCGGCGTCGCCTTCGAGGAACTCGCCACCGGACGGCCCGCGCACCTCGCCACCACCCTGCGCCTCCGGCTCACCGAGGCCCAACGCGCCCTGACCGACGGCGAGGTCGAGCACGCGACGGCCCTGTACGGCCAGCTCCTCTCCGAGGCGATGGACCACGGGCTCGTCAACGAGCGCGCGGCGGCACGACTGGGACTCGGCGAGTGCCACCTCGACACCGGGGACCTCGTGGTCGCCCGCGAACACTTCGAGCAGGCCGAACGGACCCTCGCCGAGGCCTCACTGCCGGCGCGGGTACCGGCCCGCCGCGGTCGGGCCGTCACCCACTACCTGGCCGGTGAACTCCGCTATGCGGTCTACCTCCTGGAGTCCACCCTCGACGAGATCAACCTCGCCGGCCTGCACGATCCGGATGCGCTCCTCCTCCTGCACACCGCCCTGATCGGCCCCTACATGGACATGGGGGCCCAAGCCCGCGCGGCCCAAGCGGCCGAGCTCGCGCTCGCCCTCGCGCCACAGGCCGGAGACCCGGCGCTGATCGCCCGGATGCACCGCTCGGTCGCGCGCACGCTGCTCGCCGAGGGACGGACGGCGGAGGCGGACGTCTCCCTCGCGAAGGCCGCCGAGATGTACCAGCAACTGAAGATCCGCACCGAACTGGCCAACTGCCGCTGGATGCGGGGCTACGTGTACGCCCAGAACGGCGAACTCGAAAGGGCGGAGCAGGAACTGCGCGCGGCGATGACCATGCTCGATGCCCGGCGCGCCACCCTCTACAGCAGCCAGGTCTCCGTCGAACTCGCCGACGTGCTGCACCGGCGCGGTCGCTCCGGGGAGGCCGCGGAGCTCCTTCGAGAAGTGCTCGGAGGCCTGTCTCCGGAGCGCGGTGCGGTCCACGCGGCGGCGGCGCACCGACTGCTCGGCATCATCGCCGAGGACGCCCGGGACGCCGAGGCTGCCGAGGAGCACTACGTCCGTGCCCTGAGCCTGCTGGAACGGGCGGGCGCGGCGGGCGACCTCGCCGACCTGTGCCGCCTCCTCGGCGACCTCCTGCGCCGCACCGGGCGGGTGGAAGCGGCGCTCGACGCGTACCGCACCGGGCTCGGACACCGCACGGCCGGCACCACCACCCTGGGCCCCGCGCCGGCGCAGCCCGTCCTGTAGACGGACGCTCGCCGCGCGCCCGGGACGGCGCGGGCCCCCTCGGTGCGCCCCCTCCGTGCGCCTGCCGTCCGCGGGTCCCCGCCGAACCGGCACGGGCGAAGGGCCCGGACGGGGGGCAGCACGGGCCCGTCGAGCCGTTCCGGTCCGACACCGCCCTCAGTCGGACGGATTTCCGCGTGCCGGGCCGGTTCGGTCACCGACCCGATCGGCCCCGCCGTCACGCCGGTCCTCGATGTGGAGGGTCAGCTCGGGCCAGTGCGCGGACCATCGCACCAGATCACCCGAGGTGAACGCCCCCTGTGCGCGCAGGCCCTCGTCGGGGAGGAAGCGGACGCAGGTTCCCGTGGTCCCGTCGGACTCGACGGGCTCCAGGTCGGTCACCGGCACGCCGTGCGCGTAGCGCTGGACCCAGGACCCGTTGAGACGGCGGTTGGTGTGGATCAGCCGCTCGCTGAGCGCCGCAACGACGGACATGCCGCGACGCGGATGTCCGTCCGGAAGCCGTTCCGCCTCCGGCAGGTCGAAGAACCGGAGGTCCTTCGTGGCCATGACCGGCTTCTTCACCACCCTGCCGTGCTCGTCGACCCGGGTGTCGGTGCCCCGCCCGTCATCCGTCACCGACGCGGAGCCGTCGGAATGCAGCGTGACCACGCACCGTCCACCGCCCCGACTCGCCGCCTCGTCGGCGGCATAGGCGACGACTTCGAGGAGGAGGTGTCCCGGCCCGCCCGGAGCGAACCGCGTCGGCTCCTGACGGATGCGAGCGAGGTGGTCCACGTCCACGGTGCCGGCCCAGTCGTGCGTGGTGTTGACCCAGGAAGTGCTTGGTCCGTCCATCCGACAAGTATCCCCGGGGGTCTCGTACGTGTGATCGCGCCCCGCTGCTCAGCAGGGGCATCAGGAGCGGCACCTTGCCGTTCGACCTCGCGTGGCGGCGCCGCCACGGTGCGCCGGCACCCACCAGACGTCCGTGGCGTTCTCGGGGCGCATCGGCTAGACCCGCTGGGCCGTCTCAAGGAGATCAACGACTGGCTCGGGCCGGCGGCGGGCGACACCGTCACACGGGCGGAACCGTCGACCGGCCCGTCCTGCGCACCCCGCTGATCGGCCGCGCGGTCCGAGATCGCCAACTGGTCACCGACGCCGTCGTCGGCATCGCCCGGATCACCGACTGCCGCCAGGACCCTGAAGGCGCTGCCGGCGGTTCTGGCCATCACAAGTTGCTCAAGGGGGCTGCGGGGGCTTGGTTCTGCTGCGTGCGAGGTGTGGGTCAGTGGCTGCGGGGCGCGTACATGATGACCACCATGCCGGCGAGGCAGACGAGCGCTCCGATGACGTCCCAGAGGTCAGGACGGTAGCCGTCGGCGACCATGCCCCAGGCGATGGAGCCGACGACGAAGACGCCGCCGTAGGCGGCCAGGACGCGGCCGAAGTCGTCATCGGACTGGAGCGTGGCGACCGCCCCGTACAGGCCGAGGGCGATGACTCCGGCGCCGATCCAGACCCAGCCCTTGTGCTCGCGGATGCCCTGCCAGACCAGCCAGGCACCGCCGATCTCGAACAGAGCGGCGACGACGAACAAGGCGATGGAACGAGCGACGGTCATATTGCGAAACCCTATCGGCGGGCTGTACCGCTGGTCCTCAGAGGATGTCGGCCCCGAGCTTCGCGGCATTCGCCGGGAGGAACTGGCCCAGGACCATGGGCTGTGTGGAGCAGCAGGACGAACCGGGGGCGCTCGGCGGGAGTCCCGATCGCCGAGAAGGCCGGCGCCCCAAAGACCTCCCCGCACCGCTACCTCCAAGGACGGTCGTCCAGGAATCGGCGATGCTGCTCGCCGGCGTCGCCGAACGTCCCCGCCCACGGTGGGCGGGGTCGGTTACGGCGACTTCGGCGAGAGGCCGTGGGGCGCCGTCGAGTGGCCGGTCCGCGCTCAGCGCGCCTCCCCGGCCGGGGCGTCCTGCTGCGGGAACAGCTGAGAAATCTTGTCGGCTGCGCGATAGCCGTCGTGCACCCCCTCGACCAGCGCGACCATCGAGGTCGAGTGCGCGGTGCGCAGCGGCAGGATCGCCTGGTATTCCGGCGACTCGTACCACTCCTGGGCGCTGGCCACGTCGGGGAACTCCAGCATCACGATGTCGCCGTCCCAGGTTCCCTCATGTACGACGAGTTGTCCGCCGTGCACCAGGAAGCGACCGCCGTACGGCGTCATCGTGGCCTCGATCCGCTCGATGTACTCCGCGATCTCCGGGCCGACCTCGACGTCCTTCAGGTAGCCGATCACGTACGCGCGCGGCGCCGTCATGCCGGCACCTCGTCCAGGAAACCGCGTACGTCCTGGATCCGGCCCGATCCGTCCAGCACCAGGACGTCGAACCCGATCACCAGCGGTTCGACTCCCTCCGGACCCAGGCCCCAGCGGAAGCGCACTTGGCGATGGTGGGCGTCGATCTCGCCGACCCGGGTGAAGACGAACCCGGGAAACTGCGCCTGGACGCCATCGACGACCACGGCGATCCCCCCGTGGCCGGAGACCTCTGCCATCGGATCGGTGTAGGTGACCTCGGGCGACCAGTGCTCGGAGAGCAATGCCTCCCGCTCGTCGCCGGTCGCGTTCCAGGTGGCCAGGTACTGCTGGACGATGTCCTTCATGATCGATTCCTCCCGTTCGTTTCGATCGGCCGGTGTCCAACATCCTGGCCCGGGCCCGGCCGTCCGATCCATGACCTCACAGGTCATGGCCGCCAGGACACGGCTCCGTAGACTCATGGCATGAGCGTTGTAGGCGAAGTCCCTCCGGTCGGTGCGCTGTTGCGGACCTGGCGCGAACGACGCAGGTTCAGCCAGCAGGAGCTGTCCAACCGATCGCGGGTCTCCACCCGGCATCTCAGCCGGGTGGAGACCGGCAAGGCGCACCCGACCCCGGAGATGCTCATGCACCTCTCCGAGAGCCTGGATGTGCCACTGCGGGATCGCAACCGAATCCTGTTGTCCGCCGGCTACGCACCGCGCTATCAGGATCGCCAGTTGGACGACGCGTCGATCGCGGTGGTGATGGACGGTCTGCGTCGACTCCTCGACGCACACCTGCCTTACCCCGCGCTGCTGCTGGACGACCACTGGGACATCGTCGACGCCAACGCTGCTGTTGATCGGCTGCTGACCGGTTGCGCACCGGAATTGCTGGAGCCGCCGGTCAACGTGGTCCGGGCCTGTCTCCATCCGGACGGGCTGGCCGACCGGATCGGCAATCTCACGGAGTGGGGCAGCCATCTGCTGCGGCAGGTGAGACACCGCGCCGAGCGCACCCAAGACCAGCGCCACCACGAGCTCGTCGCAGAGGTCGCCGGATACCTCGACACCTCCGATGCCGGCACTCCCCCGGTGGGGCCAGTGGTCACCCTGGAAATCGATGTGGACGGCACCCCGCTCCGGTTCTTCAGCACCACCGCCACCCTCAACACCGCCACCGATGCCGCCCTGGAAGGGCTGCACCTGGAGACGTTCCTGCCGGCCGACGACGCGACCCGACGCCGGTTCGATCGGCGGTAGACCATGCCGGAAGCGTCCCGCCGGAACCCCGGCCCAGGGCCTCCACAGGCCACTCATCGACGGCCCGGCGCCCACCGGGCGCCGGGCGCGAACGGACTCGTGACTTCGACGCCGTCACAAGGGCGGGGAGACGGGACACACCAGGACGCAGAGGGCTTTGGTCATTCGTGCAATCGACTTCGAAGACCGACAGCCGCCTTCGAGCAGCCCCTGCCTCCTGTGACACCGGGTGTCAGCCGCCCCGCGTACGGTCTGCGCATGGCTACTCAGAACCTCCCCGGACAATCGATACGCGACTTCGCGACCTGGCAGCCCGTGCTGAGGCTCTTGCGGGCCGCCAAGGCGGGCAAGGCCGGCGCCGAGCCCATGCGCGTGGCGAGTCGCATCGGGCGAAGCGGTCGGAGCCTGTCCCTCCCGCGCCCGGTGCCAGCGCCCGGTCGAGCCCTCCGGATCGAGGACATGCAGGACGAGCTCGACGCAGTGGAGCGGGTGCGGACCGCGATGACGGAGGTCGGTGTCGACGACGTCTCGTTCTCGGCGAAGATCGAACCGACCGGGACGGCCGCACCTCGCCGCAGGGCGATGTACGGGACCTTCCGGCTCGACACGGACAAGCGACTCAACCTGACGCCCATAGCGGATACCTTCCCCCGGCGGTTCGGTGCAGCCGGCACGGGACGCGGGAGGCAATGAGCACCATGGGTGTCAGACGACCCCTCGGGGCTGGGTGGCGCGGAGGCTTTCCCAGAGGCCGACCAGGTGTGCGTGCAGGACTTCCTCGGCTTCCCCTGTGGTCAGGTGGCCCATGAGTACGTGGCTGGTGAGGCCGTCGGCGAGGGCGAGCAGGGTGCGGGCCTCGACCTGCGGGTCGGGCGGTGCAGTGCGTTCGTAGGCCGGACCGTTCTCGGCGCCCTCCGTGATGAGGCGGACGAAGAGGTTCTGGAGGGCCTCGTAGCTGTTTCTCAGCGGGCGGGCGAGCAGCTCGTTGACTGCGGCCTGGGCGACGAACGCGAGCCAGATCCGTGCTTCCGCGCGGTGTTCTTCGCGGAGCAGGGCGATCTCGTCGGTCGCGTGCCCCAAGGCGGTGGCGGCCGACTGGGTCGGGCTTGCGGCCAGGCGTGCCCTCACGCGTTGGGTGATGCGTTCGCCGACGTGGTCGACGGCGAACAGGAGCATCTCCTCCTTGTTGCGGAAGCAGCGCTGAACGGCACCCAGGGAGACCTGTGCGCGGGCGGCGACGTCGCGCATGCTCACTCCCTCCGGTCCGTGTTCGTCGGCAAGGAGGCAGACGGCCTCGGCGATCCGGCGGCGTCGGCTTTCGTAGTCCACCTGTTTGGGCATGCGCGGTCGACCTCCTTATTCCGATACGATCGTATCGCTTCCGGGCTATGGTTCGAACACGAACACTTCGGCATGTGGACAGGGAGCACAATGATCAGGCATGACGCCTTGTGGGCGATGACGGCCGCCGCCCAGGCCGAGGCGGTCCGAGGCGGCGGGATATCAGCGGTCGAACTGGTCGACAGCCATCTGGAACGCATCGCTGAGGTCAACCCGCAGGTCAACGCGGTCACGCAACTGTTGGCTGAGCGAGCCCGCGAGTCCGCGGCGCAGGCGGACCGTCGACGGGCGGCGGGCGAAGCACTCGGGCCGCTGGCCGGCGTGCCGTTCACGGTAAAGGAGTCCACCGCTGTCGAAGGGGTGCCGACCACATTCGGAGCATCGCGTTTCCGCGACCTGGTGGCGCCGGCGGATGCGCCCCCGGTGGCCCGACTCCGCGCGGCGGGAGCCATACCGATCGGCCACAGCAACATGCCCACCCTGGTCCTGGCCGGGATGCACACCCGCAGCGAGTTGTTCGGCGACACCGTCAACCCGTGGGACCGGAGCCGGACCCCGGGCGGCAGCAGTGGCGGTGACGGAGTGGCCGTCGCCACCGGCATGGCTGCACTCGGTCTCGGCAATGATTCCGGCGGATCAGTACGGATCCCGGCCTCGTTCTGCGGCGTGGCGGGACTGAAGCCGACCATGGGGCGGTTCCCCGCCGACCACCGAGTCCTCGGCCCGGACGACCCGGGACCGGCCTCACAGATGTTGGTCACCGACGGCCCCCTGGCCCGTACGGTCGCCGACCTGCGGCTGGCATACGAGGCGTTGGCCGGGACTGACCCGCGGGACCCGCGGGCCGTGCCGGTACCCCTGTACGGCGAGCCACTGCCAGGGCCGGTCAAGGTCGCGGTCGTCGCCGATCCCGGAGGTCACGGCGTCCACCCCGTGGTCCGCAGCGCCGTCACGGCGGCAGCGGACGCGCTGCGCGAAGCCGGTTACGACGTGCGGGAGATGACGGACGTTCCGCGGCTGGACGAGGCGCTTGAGGCATACGGCCGGATCACCGCGACCGAATTCGCGCCGACCTGGCCGGTGGTGCGGAACCTGCTCGGCGAAGGCGGAGACCGCTACGTCCAGATGGCCATGGAGAAGACTCCACCTGCGAACGCCACAGAGCTCACGAAGCTGATGGGGACCTGGCTCGGCATCCGCCGCTCCTGGGCAGAGTTCCTCGACGAGTACCCGCTGCTGCTCGGACCGGTGTTCACCGAGCCGCCCGTCGAGCCGGGACTGGAGTCACGCGACGAAGCGGGACGGGAACGTGTCGCCGAGGGCATGCGCCTGTGCACGGTGACCAGCTTCGTGGGCGTTCCCGCGGTTGCCGTACCGACCGGAGTCAGCGACGGACTGCCGTCCGGCGTACAGATCATCGGGCGCGCGTTCCGGGAAGACCTGTGCTTGACCGCCGCCCAGGAGATCGAGGACCGCCTCGGCGTGCTCGCGCCCGTCGACCCTCGCCCGAAAGTTCTGACTGCCGCGCGGTAGGCGGCGCTACGACGGCGGGCAAAGAGACGGCCGGGCGTCGACGGGCGGCGCGGAGGAGACAACGTCCGCGCCGCGCCGACCGCCGCGCCCCCGCAGCCTCAGTGCGCGATGCCGTCGATGAGATCGCGGGCGCCCTGCCGCAGGAGAGCAACGGCCACGGAGGTGCCGAGGGTGGCCGGATCGAGACGTCCCGCCCACTCGTGGGCGTGGAGCATGACCTTGCCGTCCGGCGAGAACGCCGTGGCCCTGAGGGACAGCTCTCCGCCCTGCTCGACCCGGGCGTATCCGGCGATCGGGCTGTTGCAGTGCCCTTGGAGGACGTGGAGGAACATCCGCTCCGCCTCCGTCTCCCGGTAGGCGTCGCGGTCACCGAGGCCGCTGATCAGATCGATCAGGTCGGTGTCGCCCTCGCGGCACTGGAGGGCCAGGACGCCTGCGCCGATCGGCGGCATCATCACGTCGACGGAGAGGATTTCGGTGATGACGTCCGCGCGGCCGATCCGCTCCAGGCCGGCGACGGCCAGGAGGAGGGCGTCGGCCTCGCCGGCACCCAGCTTCTCCAGGCGGCGGTTTGCGTTACCGCGCATCGGGATGCACTCCAGGTGCGGGTGGGAGGCGGCGAGCTGCGCGATCCGGCGGACGGAGGAGGTGCCGATCCGAGTGCCGGCGGGCAGCTCGTCCAGGGCGAGGCCCCCGGGATGGATCAGTGCGTCCCGGATGTCGTCGCGCTTGAGGAAGGCGGCGAAGGTGGTTCCGGCCGGAAGCGGCCGGTCGGCGGGGACGTCCTTGACGCAGTGCACCGCGAGGTCGGCCTCACCGGCGAGGAGCGCGGCGTCGACCTCCTTGGTGAACGCCCCCTTGCCCTCCACCTGGGAGAGGTCGCCCATCCATTTGTCGCCCGTGGTCTTCACCGGCAGGACGGTGGTCTTCACGTCCGGGTGGAGCGCGGCCAACTCGGCACGGACGCGGTCCACCTGAGCGAGGGCCATCGGCGAATCACGCGAAACGATGCGAATCAGATCATGGGCCATGAGGGCACGACAGCCCCTCAGATCCGGGCGGCGACCACCAGCCTCGAAGCCCACCGCATGTGCGTGGCACGACAGTTGGGAATGTCGAGCAGTCGTCCGAGGAAGGCGTCGACCCTGGGCTGATGGTGGTTCGGCCACGTGTCCTGGGGCAGCATGTCGTCCACGACGTAGAGGGTGCCGGGGCGGAGAAGCGCAAGGAGATCCGGCAGACGGAGGTACTTCCCGGGCCTGCAATCGACGTACGCGAAGTCGAACGGACCGCTGGCCTGGGTGAGCCAGTCGTCCGCGTCCGCGTGGACGAACTCGTTCCGGGGGTCGTTGCCGAGGTGTCTGCGTGCATGGCCTGAACGGCTTCGCTCGCCTCCACCGCGACGAGGCCGGCGCCGTCGTCCATGCCGGAGGTGAGCCATGCGGCGCCGACCCCGACGCCGGTCCCGAGCTTCCAGGAAGCGCCCGTTCGGCTTGGACGCCACGAGGGCGGCCAGGAGGCTCCAAGGGGTCGGGACTGGTGGGCTCGCATGTTGAGGTGTCGCGTATCCGTAGCTGACGTCGGCAGCCCCATGACGCCGAGTGAGCCGTCAGGGGCGGTCGATCGCGGTGGGATGATCGCGCGGTGAGTGATGCGGGAGTGTCGGCCGCGGAGGCCGTTGAGTCACATGTCCGGGCGTTCTTCGAAGGGCACTCCGTGGAGGTCGTCGACTACGACCTCGGGCCGGAACGGCGAGGGGTGGTGCCAGATCTGCGAGTTCTCGTTGTGGGGCCCGGTCCCCGCGGCGACAGCTGGGCCTATGTGACCGCCGGATGCTGGGCCGCGACGGAGAAGAACGGTCACGGCCTTGAGTTCGCCATGACCGCCCACGTCCGCGACCAGCGGTTCATCGAGCTCATGGCGCTGATCGCCTACCACCACTGCGGAGGACATCAGCTCGACCTGGAGCACAGCATGCCGATTGGTGAACCGTGGGTGCCGAGGTCAACCTGCGATCACCTGCTAATCAGCCTGCCCTATCTCCACGGACCAGACCTTGAACACTGTCCCGTTCCCGGGGGCCACGCCCGCATCCTGTGGGCTCTGCCCGTAACGACAGCCGAGATCGAGTTCCGCAGGCGTCACGGGCACGAGGCGTTGGAGCAGCTCTTCGACGAGGCAGAGATCATCCCCACCGATCCTCTGAGGGCGTCGGTGGCCTGAGTCTCCGTCTTCCGGCGGTCACCGATTGTGGTCGCCAGTGGCGTATCGGCTCCAGGTTCCGCCAGCCTCGGTGACCAGCCGGGTGGCGGTCTTGTCGTGATAGCCGAGTGCCTTCGCGATGACGGGGGCCAGGGCCTACAGGACGAGCTGGCGGATTGCGGAGGCCCTGCCGCGCTGCGGCGGGACGCCGATCTCACACAGATGGACTTGGAGGCCGACCGGGTTCATCGGCTGTCCGGGCTGGCGGCCGGGGAAGAGCCAGTGGGAGCTTCTGCTGCTGGCGTAGGGCAGATGCTGGCGGGACAGGATGTATGCCCGCATCAGGTCCGCAACGGGCTCGGGAAGTGGGGAAGGCGGATCACCCAGCCGGACAGTGACAGTGATTCCGTCGTCGGTGATGTCGTCGATGGTGAGGCGAACGATGCGGCTGACGGGCTGGGCATGGACGAGAACGAGTGCGGCAACGATGCGGCTCCGCAGAGGTAGGGAGTCGCCGTGAGGACACGTCGGAGCTTGGGACCTGTCCCCGAGTGGTGGACACCTTTGAGCCCGGCCCTGCCAGGGGTCGAGTAGGAGGCATCTTTTATGGTGATGAAGGTCTACTCGCCCGAGTTCAAGGCGGACGCTGTCGCGCTGTACCTGTCGGATCCGAGCCACACCTTCG
>NZ_JBHYMF010000159.1:0-16504 GCF_042742855.1 Streptomyces sp. NPDC058877
CAGGTGTTCGTACGGGCCCCGCCCCTTTTCCCGAGCGCCCCGACCCGGACCGCACGCGATCGAACCGCGCCGACAGACCGGTGGGTCACCCGCCACGGCGGCCCGTGTCGGATACCCGGTCGGTTCCCGGGCCCTCTCGGGCTATGCTGCTCGGGTGTGCTTGTCCACGGGCCGTTAGCTCAATTGGCAGAGCAGTGGACTTTTAATCCATTGGTTGTGGGTTCGAGTCCCACACGGCCTACGCACGGCGGGCGAGGGGTGGCCCTCTGACCTGCTACGGAGCGCCCCTACCGGTTTCGGCCGGTCGGGGCGCTTCGTCGCTCCGGGGCCCGTGCGTGAGCGGTGCGTGAGCGGACGGGCCGGCACTCCGGGGCGGAGGCCGAATACATTCAGGACGTCAGGTCGAACTGCTTGAGCCAGTTCGGGTCCCCGTCGCCGACTGAGGCGACCAGGCCGCCGGACAGCAGCACCATGGAGAGGACGAAGGCCATCGGGTCTCCGTAGTGCTCCACCGCCTGGTTCAGGGTCAGGTCGGGAGCGTCCGGGTGGCCGATGAACCCCGACACCTGGAGAAGGTCGTCGTGCTGGATTCCCAGGTTGTCCGACACCCAGAGGACGGTGTCCCGGGCCTGATCCTCGGTGATTTGCTCCCTTGCCCCGACGAGCCAGGCCATGAGGATCGCCATGACCATGGTGGGGTCGGAGGGATGCTCACCTTCGAGGAAGGACCCTCCGGGGCCCTTCGAGGGGTTCTCCATCCAAGTGGCGATGTCCGCTCGCAGGCGCTTCTGGGTCCGGACCCGGGAGATCTCGGAGAGGTCGGGCCTCAGGTCGTGTGCTGCCCGAGCGGCGCGTGCGCTCCGGCGGCGCTGGCTGTTTCTTCCCATGGCCCTGAGCATGCCGCTCGGAATCGTCAGGGGGAAAAACAGCCAATCACCCCACCGCTCTTGGCGGTGAGGTGATTGGGCGCTACAGGAGTCCGATCTACCCTGCAGCGGGCGGCTCTTGGCGCCGACGGGGATCCGTCTTCCATGCGACGCTACCGGGCAGCCATGCGACTGTGCACAGAGCCCGTCAGACATGGAGGCGCCCCTCGACTGGTCTGCCAGGTCTGCCGCTCGTCACGCAGACGGTTGCCATGCCCCTTGAGCTGAACGGGGAAGGTGAGTCGACGTAGCCATATGCAGCTACCGGCTACTGCTTTCGGGGCAAAGATGAGTATGTGCGGCCTGATGGTCACGCCGAGGGAGCTATACAGAAAAGATCAACAACTTCGGCCGCACGGCCGTCAGATTGAGTCGGAGTGCCATGACAACTCTGTGCAGGTTCCTTGGCACAGTGTCGGCGATCACGGCGATTCAGCTGTTCTGGGCGACCGGAAGCGCCATCGCGGACGGCCCTGTCGTAGAGACGGGAGACGCCGTGAGATATACGGCGGACCTGGCGGAGACAGCCGGCATCCACACCAAGGCACCGAAGCTGCCTTACCTCTGCACGGGGGAGGTCGACTACCCCCACCCTTCCCACACGACGGAGTACACCATCAACGCGCACTTCGACACCAAGTGCAGGATGACCGCTCCGAACGTCTCGACTGAAGGAAGTCTTTCGCGCTCGCGTTGGTACGGCTGGGAGCAGCTGAAGACGGCCAAGGGCAGCAAGGCGAACACTCGGTCCCTACGTGTGGTGGCCCCCAAGGGCTGCACGGCCGGGACGAGGTACCGATACAAGGGGCAAGCCCGGTTCTATGTGTCCGGTCCTCAGGGCAAGGGCTCGGCGCACGTCTACAACCAGAACGACAGCGAGATCACGTGCACGAGGCACTGAGGCCGAGCCGCGTCGCGGTAGTCGTCGTCATGTGCGCACTACCGGTGCTGGCCGCATGCGGTAGCGGTCAGCGAGACACCCCGCCTCGCACCGTCCCGCACACACCTGTCTCCCCCTCGGCACCCACCGCACGGGATACCCACCGGGCCGCCGCTCTCCCCCTGATGGCCGGGCATTGGGAGAACGGCGACTCGCATGCGCCACCGAGCCGGCTCACGTGGCAGCGTGATCGCCATGCGGCCCGTGAGCGACTGAGCGTCGAGGTCACGGGGCCGGCGCAGCCCTGGTACGCCTCCTTCATGGTCCACAAGGCCCTCGACGAGAGCGGCATCCCCAAGGAGGACACGGCGAGCCAAACGGTCCTGGCCTGTGGTGACGGCATCACCGACCCCGGTTGCCGGATCACTCGGACCGCCCCTGGCCGATGGCGGGTCGAGACCCTGGATCCCGCCCCGACAAGTCATCCGTATCGCGTTCTGTATGTGCAGTGGCCCTCGGACGAGCCCGGGCAGCCGGAGAAGTGGGCGTCATGGCAACTTCCCACCCCCTGACCGGGATCGCGCGGGATCCGGAAGGGGCGGCCCGGTGGGCCCTGGGCAGGATGGCCGCGGCCGCCGCCGAGGACATTCGGTTCGACGCGGTGGCCGAATCGGCCCAGCACCGGGTCCCGCAGGATGTCGCCGGGCGGTACGGAGCGCACAGCACCGTCCGCTTCGAAAGCAGCGCGCCGGAACCGGCCGCCCGGGAGATCCTCGACGACGCTTCGACCGCGGAACTGCGCCAGGACGTCTCCATCGGCGTGGATCCGTGCCTTGCGCTCACGGATCCGGCCCGGCTCGCCGGCGCGGTGGCCGCCGTCACGGACGGACGCCTCACCTGGCACGGTGGACGGCCCGCCGTCGACGTCGTCCTCACCCCCGACCCGGAATCGGCGGCCCCCGACGACCCGTGGCTCCCCCCGGGCGCGGACCGCCTCACCGTCACCGTCGACGTCCGTACGGGCATGCTGCTGCGCGCCAGCGTCTTCGACGCGCACGGCTGCTTCCGCAGCGGTGAACTCCGGCTCACCCGCTCCTCCGCCGATACGGGCCCGGTTCCCGCCTCGTACGGGACGGGAGCCGGTCCCGTGCTCGCGCGGATGGCCACCAGCCGGCTCGACCCCGTACGGATGCGCGCCGAGATCGACGCCGAACCCGGCATCAGCGAGCCCCTGACACCGGCCTCGCTGCCCTCCCGGCGCCGGTGGACCGTTACCGTCCACAGCCCCGGCACCACCCTGACCACGGACATCAGCGGCGACTACCGCAGCGACCAGGCCACCCCCGCCGCCGCCCGGCTCGCCGAACTCCTCACCCCGGCCCGCATCGTGTCCCACCTCGCCCATGCCACCCCCACCGGCCCCGACTCCCTCCACACCACCGTCCGCCCTCTGCGTGCCTTCCCCCTCAGCGCCTGGGCCCCGGAGGAAGACCTCACCTGCGAGTTCACGATCGACCCCGTCACCGGCATCCTGCTACGCGCCCGTACCGCCGACGCCGCCTCCCGCGTCCTCTTCCGCTGCGACGTCCGGACCCACCACCGCGTGTGAGGGGAGGCTTCGTCGTCCATGCATGAGCGGATGTCAGGAAGCGCATCGGGTCGCCGACGAAACGTACGGTGGGCAGAACTCCGTACCGCTGAACAAGCGGGAAGACTTTGAGGGTGAGTGGTAGTGGCCGCGCTCGTCTACTTCCGGAAGATCTCCGAGGACGGGGAGCTGGTCCGCTATGAGTTCGGGGATGATCCGGACAACTTCACGCGGCATCGACCATGGACAAGGAGTCCCGCAGGTCGTCACCTGACGACGGCCGGACGGACCACTCGTTCGTCAAGGCGTCCCGGAAGATCAGCGCGCTGTGCGAGGAACGCGGCGTGTGGCCGGACCGGGGCATGAGCGTGAGTTGACCGGTCCGTCGAGCCGGCGGCACGGCGTACGCCGCTGCGTCGACGGTCAGCGAGAGTCCCGTGGCGTTCAGTGCCGCGGGGGCGAGCACCGGCTTTACCCGGACGGGCGGGGCCGAACGCTCTCTGAGGAGCTCGGGGGTGCGGCTTCCTGACGGTCCATCTGAAGCGGGCGCCGGAAACCCTCCGGTCTTCTGAGGAGCGCCCCCTCACGTCGTGCGGGTGGGGGCGCCCCTGGTGGGAAGGGCGGGTGGGTACGTGCGGATGGCGTCCTGCCAATCGGCGATCGGGCGGCCGTACTTCTTCTCGATGGAGGGGAAGTAGCTGGCGGGGCCCTTTACCGCGTCGGCCACGGGGCGTCCTCGCTTTCTGTGCGGTGGGTTTCGGTCGGGTGGAGGGGGTCTCGGCGGGTGGTGCGGCGGCTAGGAGGGCGTGCGTGCGGTGCCCAGGCGCACCAGTACGGCGGTCAGCCACAGCAGGCCGAGGCCGGCGCCCGCGGTGAAGGCGAGCACGGAGGCCGCGGAGGACGTGAAGCCGGCGAGCACGACGACCGGTGCGAGGCGCGAGGCCACGGCCCAGCCCCGGTGGCCCCGGGCGGCGAGCGGGCGGGCCAGGACCGGGAACGCGGCGCACAGGGCGAGGTAGCCGACCGTTCCGGCGACCATGTGGGCGGTGCCGTGCCCGCTCATCGTCAGCGGGTCCGGGGAGCCCGCCGGGAAGCCCGCGCCCGCGTCTGCCGGGAAGGCCGCGGCGGCCCAGAAGGAGGCACCGAAGACGCCGAGCAGTACCGGACCCCAGGTGTTGCCGGGGCCGCCGCGCAGGGTTCGGCGCAGACCGGTGGCGCCCGCGAGCAACAGCGTTCCGGTGAGTAGGAAGTTGACCGTCTGGATCCAGCCGGACTCACCGAGGGCGAGCTGGCTGAGGGCGTTGCGGGTGAAGTCGAATCCGTCCCGGGCCAGCCCCTGGGCCGCTCCCAGCAGGAGGAACGACGGTCCTGCCACGGCCGCACCGGTCAGCGCGGTGCGGTGCGCCGGCCGGGTCGCGGCCGGGGCGGGAGCGTTGAGTGCCTGGGCCATGGGGCCTTCCTCCGATCGTGTGGTGTCGCAGTCATGACCGGGGCGGGGCGGAGGACTCACCGCCCCCTTGTCGTGATCCACGTCACAGGTGGTGGGGTCGGGGCGTCGTGCGGGGAACGTCATTCCGGTGGTGGGTTCCGTCCTTCGGAGAACTGCGCCCGGTCTTCCTCCGTCTTGTCCTCCGGGCGGTCCCTCCGCCCTTCCCTCCGGGCGGGTCCGTCCGGGGGCGGTTCGCAGGAGCGTGCGCAAGCGTGCACGCGGAGTGTGGAGGTGGGGCCGGTGTCGGCCAGTGGTTCCGGTGATCCGGCGGGGGAGGCCCGGCGGTTGGCCCGTTGGGCGCTGCTCGCCACGGGGGCCGCGGTCGCGGCGCTGCTGACCGCCCTCGGCGGCGGAATGCTGATCCTGTTGAGCGGGGTCGCGGGGCTCGCGGCCTCGGCCGTGGGGCTCTGGTGGTTCCTCGCGTACCGGGGGCCGCAGCGGGTGGCCGGGGCGCTGCTCGCGGTGGCCGCGCCGCTCGTCACCCTGGTCCTGTTCGTGGTCGGGGGCGTCTGGGGGAACGCGCTCGTGGCGCTCGCGCTGTGGGCCGTGGCGCTGTGCTGCGCGCGGGCCGCGCTGCGCCGTCCCGAGGAGGGCCGGGCCGTACGGCGGGTGGGCGCCCCGGTCACCAGGCCGCGGAAGCCCGTACTGATCATGAATCCGAAGTCCGGCGGCGGGAAGGTCGCCCGCTTCCGACTCGTCGAGCGTGCGGAGCGGCTGGGCGCCCGGGTGGTCCTGCTCGACCCGTCCCGGCCGGCCGATGTCGCCGAGATCGCCCGGAAGGCCGTGGCCGGGGGTGCCGATCTCCTGGGGGTGGCCGGCGGCGACGGCACGCAGGCCTTGGTGGCCGAGGTCGCCGCCGAGCACGGCCTGCCGTTCCTGGTCGTCTCGGCCGGCACCCGCAACCACTTCGCCCTCGACCTGGGGCTCGACCGCGCCGACCCGTCCCGTTGCCTCGACGCACTGGTCGACGGGGAGGAGCTCCTGGTCGACCTGGGGTCGGTCGCCGGGCGGCCCTTCGTCAACACCGTCTCCTTCGGGGTGTACGCGGACGTCGTCCAACGCCCCGAGTACCGCGATGCGAAGGCCGGCACCGCGCTCGACGTCCTGCCCGACCTGCTGCAGGGAGGGGAGGGCGGGCGTCTGGACGCGACCGCCGATGCCACCCCGCTCACCGGTCAACAGGCGATCCTCGTCAGCAACAACCCGTACGCGGCGCCCGATCCGTTCGGCTCGGTCGCCGCCCGCCGGACCCGGCTCGACGGGGGTGAGCTCGGGGTGATCGGCATCCGGGTGGACGGTGCCGCGCAAGCCGCCGAACTGGCGGTGTTGGGGACCCAGGCGACCGGCCTGAACGTCCTGACGGCCCGTAGGGTGGTGGTCGGGAACGGTTCCGGGGAGGTCATCCCCGTCGCCGTGGACGGCGAGGCGCTGACCCTGCCCACGCCCGTCGTGTGCACCCTCCGCCCGCGGGCGTTGCGGGTCCGGGTGCCGCGCGACCGGCCGGGGGCGCCTCCGCCCCCGCCGCCGCTCGATTGGCGGCGCTTGGTCCGGCTGGCCTTCGACGGGCCCGTTCCGGGGGCCGGGTCGCGTGCGGCGACCCGGTGAACCCCCGTATCCCCATCCCCCTGCACCTGAGGAGCGGCGTATGACGGACGACTCGACGAACAGGACCCTCCGGGCGGTGCTGCACGACGTCCGGGCCGTTGACGGCGCCGTGTACGCCGCGGTGGCCGCCACGTCCACCCCCACGCTCGACACGGCCTTCCGCCGGCTCTCCACGGCGGCCGACCACTCCAAGATCTCGTTCGCCGTCGCCGCTGCACTGGCCCTGGTGCCCGGTCGGCCGCGGCGGGCCGCGCTCGCCGGGGTCGGGGCGATCGCGGTGGCCTCGGCCTCGGCGAACCTGCTGGGCAAGCGGCTGGTGCGCAGGTCGAGGCCGGACCGGGAGGCCGCCCGGGTGGTGGTGGGCCGGCACGTCCCCATGCCGGCTTCGGCCTCGTTCCCGTCCGGACACACCGCGTCGGCGGTGGCCTTCGCGACCGCCGTGGGCTCGGTGCTGCCGGCCGCCACGGTGCCCCTCGCGGCCCTGGCGTGGGCCGTGGGCTACTCCCGGGTCCACACCGGTGTGCACTACCCGGGGGACGTCGCCGCCGGCGCCCTCCTGGGCGTCGCGAGCGCGGGGGTGTCCTTGGCGGCCACGAGCTGGCGGGTCGCCAAGAAGAAGTGACCGCCCGTCGGGTCGTGGCGGGGCGTCAGTACGTCGCGCGGGCCAGGTCCTCCTCGGTGAAGCCGAGCGCGGCGATCCGCTCCGGGTCCGCCAGGACGTGCAGGTGGACGATGCGGTCCTCGACGATGGTGAAGGCCATGAGCGCCCCCGGGCGCCCGTCGGCGACGGAGAGGACCGCGGGCTGGCCGTTGGCCACGACCTGCAGCGCCCCCCTGCGGAACTTCGCGTAGGTGAGGGCCTGCGCGATGACGGCCTCGGCGCCCCGCACGACCTTGGAGGCCGCCGCGAGGGTCATGCCGCCGTCCGCGCGCAGCACCACGTTCGGGTCGAGGACGGCGAGCAGGCCTTCGAAGTCGCCGCCGTTCGCCGCGGCGAGGAAGGCATCGGCGATTTCCCGCTGCCGGCGTGCGTCCGGGCCGGGCGCCGGGGTGGCGTCCTGCACCCGGCGCCGGGCGCGGCTGGCGAGCTGGCGGGTCGCGGCCGGGGCGCGGTCCACGATCTTCGCGATCTCGTCGAAGGGGACGGCGAACATGTCGTGCAGGACGAAGGCGAGACGTTCCGCCGGTGCCAGGGTGTCCAGGACGACGAGGAGCGCGAGCCCGACGGATTCGGTCAGCTCGGCCGTGTGCTCGGGGTCGGTGCTGTCGGCCACCCGGACGACCGGGTCGGGGACGTAGTGCTCCAGCGGCTCCTCGCGGCGCGAGCCGCGTGAGCGCAGCATGTCCAGGCAGACCCGGCCGGTGACCGTGGTCAGCCAACCGCTGAGGTTCTCCACCCCGCTGACGTCGCTGCGGTTGAGCTTGAACCAGGTTTCCTGGACGGCGTCCTCGGCTTCGATGAGCGAGCCCAGCATCCGGTAGGCGACCGCCCGCAGGTGCCCGCGGTCGGCGTCGAAGCGTCGGGCCAGGAGCTCCCGGTCGGTGCGCGTGCCGCCGTCCTGGTCGTGGTTCCTGTCGTGGTCCACTCGTCGATCTCCCCGTTCGAGTCCCGTCATGCCGTGATGACGGATGGAATCCCGTCGATGTGACACCTGTGCCGGCCCCGGTCCGCGTGGCGGAGGCGCCCGGCAGCCCGCTGAGTGAGATCCACGGCAGCTTGCGTCAAGTTCCGGGGATTCCCCGGCGGTGGTTCCCCGGTGCCGTGGATGTGTACTTCAGCGTCGTGTCCTTCGTTCGTAGATTGATCACCATGACGACGACAACGACACGGGTCAACCCCGTGCTCCGCACCCCGCCCGCCTCCCCCGCCGCCGCGGTCGCGCACTTCTCCGCGAGCCTGGCCTTCCACGCCGACGTCTCCGACGTGGCCTCCGCGCTCGACACCGCCGCCGCCGAGGGCGTCGACCCGGGCTTCGTGGTCCTCGACTCCCGCTCGACCGCCTCCTGGGACCAGGGGCACGTTCCCGGCGCGGTCCACCTGCCGACCGCGCTCATCGCCGAGCGGGCCGAGCAGCTGCTCGACCGGTCCGTGCCGGTCGTCACCTACTGCTGGGGCCCGGGGTGCAACGGCGCCACGCGTGCCGCGCTGGCCCTCGCCGAGCAGGGCTTCCTGGTGAAGGAGATGCTGGGCGGCTTCGAGTACTGGGTGCGCGAGGGCTTCGCGTACGAGACCTGGGAGGGGGACGCTCGGAAGGCGGCCGACCCCCTGACGGCGCCGGTCGACTCCGAGGACTGCGGCTGCTGACGGGAAACCGATTTCGCGATCGCCCCGGTCATGCCGTAGAGTCATGTTCACCGACGCGGGGTGGAGCAGCTCGGTAGCTCGCTGGGCTCATAACCCAGAGGTCGCAGGTTCAAATCCTGTCCCCGCTACTGAAGGACGAGGGCCCGGATCCATGAGGATCCGGGCCTTCGTCGTGTTGCGCCACCTTCCGCTTGACCTTGACGCTACGTCAAGATCTAGCGTTCTCGGCATGGAGTGGTCGATCCAGGAGATCGCCAAGAAGGCCGGCACCACCAGCCGCACCCTCCGGCACTACGGGGAGCGCGGGTTGCTGGAACCGAGCCGGATCGGCGCGAACGGTTACCGGTACTACGACCAGGCGGCGCTCGTCCGGCTGCAGCGGATCCTGCTGCTGCGCGAGCTCGGGCTCTCGCTGCCCGCCATCGCCGAGGTCCTCGCGGGGCAGCGGGACACCTCCGCCGCCCTGCGTACCCACCTCGCCCTGTTGGAGCAGGAACGCGAGCGCATCGGACGCCAGATCGCGTCGGTGCGGACCACTCTGCAGAAGACCGAGAAGGGAGAAGAACTCATGGCCGACGAAGTGTTCGACGGCTTCGACCACACGAAGTACGAGAAAGAGGTCACCGAGCGCTGGGGGGCCGAGGCGTACGCGGAGGGCGACCGCTGGTGGCGCTCGCTCGACGCCGGGCAGAAGAAGGCGTTCGTGGCGGAGCAGGCCGAGATCGCCCGCGACTTCGGGCGGGCGGCGCGGTCCGGTCTCGCCGCCGACGGCGAGGAGGTGCAGGCCATCGTGCGGCGCCAGGTCGCATGGCTGTCGAAGACCGCGACGCCGAGCAAGGAGTACCTGATCGGACTCGGCCAGATGTACGTCGACGACCCGCGCTTCACCGCCCACTACGACAAGCACGGGGAGGGCACCGCGCTCCTGGTCCGGGACGCGATGACCGTCCATGCGGAGCGGTACGTGGGCTGATCCGCCGCCCACGGCGTGCGGAACCCGTGGGGACCGGCCGCCCGCAGACCGCGGGGCCCCGGTGATCCGCTGCCCGAAGTAAACGGTGGCCAAAACCGCGCTCGCCTCTTTGTGGGCGTGCGATGCCCCACCGTAGTCTCACGCGCACCATGAGTAGTGAAGGGTGTGTGAGGGAGCTGAGCCGGCGGGCGCCCGCCGTGCTCGTCCTGCTTGCGCTCCTCGCACTCCTCGTGGGCGTCTGCCACGGCCCCCACGGGCACGCGCTGCCGACCTCCGCCCCGGCCACCGTCTTCGCCCCCGTGCCCCCGCACGGCTGTGAGCGCTCCGGTGACCCGTGGTCCTTCGACGCGCCCCTGCCCGCGCAGGGTGCGGCCTCCCAGCTCGCCGCGCCGGACGCCGGCGGGGCCACGACCCGGTCGTACGCGGCGGACCTCCGCACCGACCCCCGCGCGCGCTGCGTCCGGGGCAGGGCGGGACCCGGGCCCGAGCCGGGCCGTCTGCTGATCGCCCTCGGAGTGGACCGGAACTGAACCGGGTCCCGCCCCCCGCGTGACCAGGTTCCCTTCCGCGTACCCACCAGCAAGGACGTACCCCGCCATGAGCGCACCACGGACCGGCTCCCCGCTGCCCGCCGCCCCGCAGGCCCCGACCCACGTCCAGACCGTCGGCAACACCCCCGTCCTGTGGACGGACGACGGCTACTGGGCCAAGCTCGAAGGCTTCAACTTCGGCGGCATCAAGGACCGCGCCGCCCTCTACATGGTCGAGCAGGCCCGTCGTCGAGGGGAGTTGCGGCCGGGCGCCCCGATCGTCGAGTCCTCCTCCGGGACCCTCGGCCTCGGTCTGGCCCTCGCGGGCGTGCTCCACGGCCACCCCGTGCACGTCATCACCGACCCCGGTCTCGAACCGATCGTCGAGCGGATGCTCGTCGCCCACGGCGCCCGGGTCCACCTGGTGCGCGAGCCGAGCCCGCGGGGCGGTTGGCAGCAGGCCCGGATGGACCGGGTCGCCGAGCTGTTGCAGGGCCTCGACGGCGCTTGGTGGCCCGACCAGTACGGGAACCCCGACAACCCCGATGCGTACGCGGGGCTCGCCGCCGAGCTGGCCGCGCAACTGGACCGGATCGACGTCCTGGTCTGCGCGGTCGGCACCGGGGGGCATTCGGCCGGGATCGCCCGGGCCCTGCGCGCCACCAGCAGTCCGGCCCTGGAACTGGTCGGCGTGGACTCCGTGAACTCCACCGTCTTCGGGTTGCCGGCCGGGGAGCGGCTGATGCGCGGCCTCGGCTCCTCCATCCACCCGGCCAATGTGGACCACGGGGCCTTCGACGAGGTCCACTGGGTGGGCCCGGCGGAGGCGGTGCGGGCGGCCCGCCGCCTGGCCTCCCGCCAGTTCGCGACGGGAGGCTGGAGCGTGGGGGCGGTCGCACTGGTCGCCGGATGGCTGGCCCGCACCAGGCCGCGCGGGACCCGGATCGCGGCGGTCTTCCCGGACGGGCCGCAGCGGTACTTCGACACCGTCTTCAACGACGAGTTCTGCGCGGCGCACGGCCTCCTCGACGGGCCCGTGAGGGAGGCGCCGGCCGGGTACGTCTCCGGTGAAACCGTCAGCGGCTGGACCCGCCGGGACCTGGGGAGGGCCCGGTGACCACGGCGACCGCGCCCGCCAAGGGCGGCATCTGGAGGCAGACCCGCAGCTTCGACCCGGCCGTCCGGCTGCTCTTCCTCAACCAGCTGACCATCAATCTGGGCTTCTACATGCTCATGCCGTACCTGGCCGCGCACCTGGCGGACGGGCTCGGGATGGCCGCCTGGGCCGTCGGTCTCGTCCTCGGCGCCCGGAACCTCTCCCAGCAGGGCATGTTCCTCGTCGGCGGGGCGCTCGCCGACCGGCTCGGCTTCAAACCGCTCATCGTGGCCGGCTGCGCGCTGCGGACGGTCGGCTTCGGGGCGCTCGCCCTCGCGCAGTCGCTGCCGTGGCTGATCGCCGCCTCGCTTGCCACGGGACTGGCGGGCGCGCTGTTCAACCCGGCGGTGCGTGCCTGTCTCGCGGCGGAGGCGGGGGAGGAGCGACGGGTGGAGGCCTTCGCGCTGTTCAACGCCTACTACCAGGCGGGCATCCTGCTCGGGCCGCTCGTCGGGGTGGCCCTGACGGGGGTGTCGTTCCGGCTGACGTGCGTGGTGGCGGCGGTGTTGTTCGCCGGGCTGACCCTGGTCCAGCTCCGGCACCTGCCCGTGCGGACCGCCTCCGGCGCCGGAGACGGTGGGGAGGGGGAGCGGGGGCAGTTCCGCACCGTGCTCGCGCACCGCACCTTCTGGCTCTTCTCGCTGGCCATGACCGGCTCGTACGTGCTGTCCTTCCAGGTCTACCTGGCGCTGCCGCTCGCCGCGGGCGGTACGGCGACGACGACCGCGCTGTTCGTGGTCTCGGCGCTCGTCGCGCTCGCCGGACAACTGAGGATCACGGCCTGGTGCCGGCACCGCCTCAGCCGGGAGCGGTGCCTGGTCCTCGGACTCGGCCTGATGGGCAGCGCCTTCCTGCTCCCGGCCGCCCTGGGCCGGGGCGTGGTGGGGCTGCTGTCGTGCGCGGCGGTCCTGGCCGTCGCGAACGCGGTGCTCTACCCGTACGAGATGGACACCGTCGTCGCCCTGGCCCGGGGCCGCTGGGTCGCCACCCACTACGGGCTCTACAACACGGTGTGCGGGGTCGGCATCACCCTGGGGAACCTGGGGACGGGTGCGCTGTTGGACGTCACCGGGTGGTCGGCGGTGCCGTGGCTCGCGCTGTGCGGGGTCGGCCTGGTGTGTGCGACGGCGATGGCCCTGTTGGCCCGGGGCGGGCGGCTCGCCGAGGGGGTCGTCGCCCCGGCGTCGGGCTGACGCCGTCCACCGGTCGGCCGCCCGGGAGTCGCCGCCGCGCGTGACGGCGGCGACCCTGGGAGGGCGCGGTGCGGACCGCGGCCGGTCGGACCGGGCAGGAGAGCACAGGTGGGGCACCCCGTAGGAGCGGCGGACGGAACGCGGCGGCGCGACGAGGCCCGTCCGGCGTACGGCAGGGTCCGGCGGTTCCTCCGCACCCTGCCCCCGCTGATCATCGTGGGCGGTGTCGTCTTCGACCTGCTGACACCGCCCGCGTACACGGCGGCGCCGCTCTTCTCCGCCGCCCCGCTGGTCGCCGCGCCCTTCTTCTCGACGCTGACCAGCCTGCTCACCGGCCTCGCCGCGGTCCTGGCCTCCATCGGACTGCACGTCTACAACGGCACCTCCTTCGACATCCCGCCCCTCACCGAGACCCTGACCGTGGTCACCGTCTCCGTGCTCGCCCTGCTCATCAACCGGGTCGTGCGCCGCAGCGGCGAGCGCCTCGCCTCGGCGCGGGTGATCGCCGAGGCTGCGCAGAAGGCCGTGCTGCCGACGCCCGCCGAGCGGATCGGGGGGCTGCAGTGCGCGGCGCGGTACGAGGCGGCGCAGGCCGACGCGTTCATCGGCGGGGACCTGTTCGCCGTGCAGGACACCCCGCACGGGGTGCGGCTGGTGGTCGGGGACGTGCGGGGCAAGGGGATGGACGCGGTCGAGGCGGTCGCCGTCATCGTGGGGGCCTTCCGGGAGGCGGCCGAGCAGGAGCGGTCCCTGGAGGGGGTGGCGCAGCGGCTGGAGCGGGCACTGGCCCGGGAGGGCACCCGCCGGGACGAGCTCGACGCGGTCGAGGGGTTCACGACCGCGGTGTTGGCCGAGGTCCCGCATCCGGGCGGGAGCGGGACCTTCGACGGCTTCGTCCGGGTCGTCAACCGCGGGCACCCGCCGCCGCTGGTGCTGCACGGGGACGGGCGGCTGGCCGCCCTGGAGCCGGACGAGGCCGCGCTACCGCTCGGCATGGGGGAGTTGGGTGCGTGGCCGGACCGGGCGCAGGCCCGGCCGTTCCCACCGGGTGCGACGCTGCTCTTCTACACCGACGGCCTCTCGGAGGCCCGGAACGGGCAGGGCGTCTTCTACGATCCGGCGGCCCGGCTCGCCGGGCGGATCTTCCCGGGCCCGGAGGAACTGCTCGATGCGCTCGTGGACGACGTGCGCCTCCACACGGGTGGCGGTGCGACGGACGACATGGCGCTGCTCGCGGTGAGCCGGCCGGCGAGCGGGCAGCCGGAGCGGCGCCGGACGATGCCGGTCGTGCCGCCGGCCGGCTCCGGTCACCAGGGGTAGTCGAGGGGTGTCACTGCGATAACAATTGACACAACGTCAGATTCTGAAGGTTTCGCCCCACCCGCCCCGGACCTTGTTGAGTGGGGGTCAAATCGCCTCATAGTGCGCCAATTCAATGAATGATCAAGGAGAACGGCTTGGAATCGGGAGGCCCTGTCTATTAACGTTCGATAACGCAGTGCGGTCGTCACAGCCGTCGCAAGAGGCGGCACCGTGCGCATGCGCCGAATCCTGAAAGGGAACCGGGGAACCACCACTTGGGGTGAATCGGGCCCCTTCGCACGCGTGCGAACCACGCACCCGCGCGAGCGAGCCCGTAGGAGACCTTCCTGCTCCGAACCCGTCAGCTAACCCGGTAGGCGAGGAGGAAGGAAAGGAGCGCGCCCCCGTGGCGTCCAACACCCCCGCACCCGAGGCCCCCTTCGACGCCTTTGGCGGCGGTGCGGGTCCCGCTGCCGAAGGCACCGAGTGGAACCCCACCGAGGGCTCCCTCCGGGCCGAGAACCGTTCCGGCGGCCGGCACCGGGTCGTCAAGCAGCGCTCCAACTTCGCCCGCTCCTCCACCGTCCTCGGCGTCGGCGTGATCGCTGCCGTCGGCGCGGGCGGCCTCGCCACCGCGCAGGAGAAGCCCCCGGTGGCGATATCCCTCCCCGACCTGCCCGACCTGAACCTTCCGGACGCCCAGGACCTCCCCGGCGTCGGCGCGTTCCTCTCCGGCGACGAAGAGGAGGCGCCCGTCACCACGGCCACCGCCAACCCGAACCCGCTCACCAGCACCACGTACGCCACCGCGACCGAGGACCGGAGCGGTCAGGCCGAGCAGGTCTCCGCCGGCACCGCCGACGCGGGAGAGGCCCTGCGCGCCCGCATCCTCCAGCAGGCCGAGCAGCAGCAGGCCTCCGCAGACGCCACCGAGAAGGCCGAGGCGGAGAGGGCGGCGGCGGAGAAGGCGGCCGTCGAGGCCGCGGCCAAGGCGGAGGCAGCCGCGAAGGCCGAGGCGGAGGCCAAGGCGAAGGCCGAGGCGGAAGCCAAGGCGAAGGCCGAGGCGGAGGCGGCGGCGAAGGCTGCGGCCGAGGCCGAGGCCGAGCGCCTGGCCCAGCTCGCCGCGAGCTACTCGCTCCCCCTCTCCTCGTACACGATCACCTCCACCTACATGCAGTCCGGTTCCATGTGGTCCTCCGGCTACCACACCGGCCTCGACTTCGCCGCCCCCACGGGCACCCCGCTGAAGGCCGTCCACGGCGCGACCGTCAAGTCGGCCGGCTGGTCCGGCTCCTACGGCTACCGGATCGTCCTGGAGCTGGAGGACGGCACCGAGATCTGGTACTGCCACCTGTCGTCCATGACGGTCAGCGTCGGCCAGACCGTGGGCACCGGCGAGACGATCGGCCGCGTCGGTGCCACCGGCAACGTCACCGGCCCCCACCTCCACCTGGAGGTCCACACCCCCGGCGGCGACGGCATCGACCCGGCCGGCTGGCTCCGCTCCAAGGGCCTGAGCATCTGACCCCGGTGGAATAGGCCCGGCGGCGGGACCCGTTGGTCCATTCATGACCACCCTCCGCCCGCTGGGCACCTCCGAGCTGCACGTCTTCCCCCTCGCCCTGGGCGGCAACGTCTTCGGCTGGACCGCCGACGAGGACCAGTCCTTCGCCGTCCTTGACGCCTACGCCGCAGCCGGTGGCAATTTCATCGACTCCGCCGACGTCTATTCCGCGTGGGCCGAGGGCAACGAGGGCGGCGAGTCCGAGACCGTCATCGGCCGCTGGCTCGCCTCCCGGGGCAACCGCTCCGAGGTCGTCGTCGCCACCAAGGTCGGCGCCCACCCCCACTTCAAGGGCCTCTCCGCCGCCACCATCAAGGCGGGCGCGGAGGAGTCGCTGCGCCGCCTGGGCACCGACCACATCGACCTCTACTACACCCACTTCGACGACGAGTCCGTCCCCGTCGAGGAGATCGTCACCGCCCTCGACGGGCTGGTGCGGGAGGGCAAGGTGCGGGCCGTCGCCGCCTCCAACATCTCCCCGGAGCGGCTGAGCGCCTCCCTCGACTTCGCCGAAGCCGAAGGCCTCGCCCGGTACGTCGCCCTCCAGCCGCACTACAACCTGGTCTCGCGCGACACCTACGAGGGACCGCTGCTGGACGTCGTCGCCGGGGCGGGCATCTCCGCCGTCCCCTACTACGGCCTCGCGTCCGGCTTCCTCACGGGCAAGTACCGCCCCGGGAAGACCGTCGAGAGCGCCCGCGCCCACCGCGCGGCGGCGCTCGCCGAGACCGGGCGCGGACGGGCCGTGCTCACCGCGCTCGACACGGTCGCCGAAGCACACGGCGCGGAGCCCGCCACCGTCGCCCTGGCCTGGCTGGCCTCCCGGCCGACCGTCGCCGCCCCGATCGCCTCGGCCCGCACGGTGGAGCAGGTCCCGGCCCTGGTCGCCGTCGCCGACCTCACCCTGACCGAGGCCGAACTGACCCTCCTCACGGAGGCCTCGGCCTGAGCCGCCGGCCGGGGTGCCGACGGCCGCGTCCCCGGTCCGACACC